>NZ_JBEFTW010000026.1:0-118289 GCF_040196095.1 Actinopolymorpha sp. B17G11 | reverse complement strand
AACCAACAGAAAGCCCAAAACAGGCCCCAAAAAAACACAAACCCACAACACACAAAAATGCGCCATGAGCCAAAACAACACAAAACCATCGACTATCGGCACGCTGTTGAGTTCTCAAAGATCAGGCCGCCACGACTACCCACTCCGTGACTGAACTACACAACACTACCCACCTGAGGTCACGCTAAACAAGCCCTACGTAACTCGGATGGGCCCCAGCTCGCCGCACCGGATGGCAACGTGCACGCACGTAGCTACCCAAGCGTGGTCTCAGCTGGAGTTCCCCGCTGGATCGGCCGCCCTTCGGCGTCCCGCACTCCGTTGCGAGGCGAGTAGAACCATACGTACACCGCCAAGCAGAGTCAAATCGGCCCCACCGGCGGCGCGCGGTCAGGCCTCCACGGACCGGCGCGTACCCCGGTCAGAGCGCCCGGCTGCGGGGCGGCGTTCGGTGCCCGGAGGTTCGCTGTCGGGCGCGCCCGACGCCTGTCACGCGCTCGGGGATGTCCGCCGCCGCCGCCGATCACCTCGCCACGGCGTGTCGGTCGCGCCCGTGCGCATGCCAGCTCCTAGCATCGCGGGGTCCCTGGGGCCGGTCGCGCTCTTTCCTGAGCCGGCCCACCCGCCCGCACGCTCAGCGGCCAACGAGCGTGAGGCTGGTGGCTGCCCACATGTCCGACGTACCACTGCTTCTCGTCGATGGTCACAACCTGCTGTGGCGGGCCTGGTTCGGCTTCCCGGCACGGATCAGGAGTAGGGACAAGTCACGTGACCTGACCGGAGTGTTCGGATTCTTCGCGTTGTTGCGCGTGGCGATCCGCGACCTTTCCGCGCTGCCGGAGGTCGTGGTGGTCTTCGACGGGGAGAACGCCTGGGCTGATCGCTCCGCGATCGACCCCGCGTACAAGGCGCACCGGGCGACTGGTGTCGAGGCCATAGCACCTATCAGGGCCCTCGTCGACGTCGTACGCGGCCTGGACGCGATCGACCTACGACACGTCTGCATCGACACGGCTGAGGCGGACGACGTGATCGCCAGCGCGGTCGAGCGATGCAGGAGGCGGACGCCGCGGCGCGAGGTCTGGATCATGTCCATGGACCGGGACTTCTACCAGTTGGTCGACGAACGGACGCGGATCCTCAACACCGTCCGACGACCGGGGCGGCGAGTCGTCGACCGCAAGGAGATCGAAGTCCGGTTCGGAGTCACGCCCGCGCAGTGGTGTGACCGCGCGAGCCTTGTCGGCGATCCTGCCGACGGGATCCGTGGAGTACGCGGCGTGGGTACCGTCACCGCTGCTCGCCTGCTCGCCGGAGGCCTGGGAGTGGAGCAGCTGGAGGCGGCGGACCGACTCGTGGGGCGGGTCGGCAGCCGCGTCCGCGAGTCGCTGGAGGACGTCGCGCGGTGGAAGCGGATGGTACGCAGCCGAACGGACCTGCCGCTGCCGGCTCACCTGCTCAGCGGTGTGGCTTCACCGGAGATACCGAGCGCACCGCTGGTCGTGGAGATGCTCGACCTGTGGTGACCCGGGCGGGTACATCGTCGCCCTACGAGTAGCGGCCGCTGTCCGATCGGTCGCCTTACACGGCAAATCCCAACGATGCACGGCGAATTTGCCGTGCATCGTTGGGAACGTCGGCTGCCTGTGCCGGGTCAGGACGGCTTCTGGTCGCCAGACTGCTGGCCATCGGGCTGGTCGTCGTCGACGACCTCCGCCTCGACCACATCGTCGTCGCCCGCATCCGAGTCGGCACTCGCCGAGCCGTCGGGACCCGAGCCGGACGCCCCGCCGTCGGCCGCCTGTTCCTGGGCCTGCGACTGCTGTGCCGCGGCGTACATCGCCTCACCGATCTTGGTGCGGGACGCCGAGAGCTTGTCGAACGCGGCCTTCAGAGTGTCGTGGTCGTCGCCCTCCAGCGCCTTCTTCACCTCGGCGATGTCCCGCTCCACCTCCGACTTGACGTCCGCGGGGACGCTGTCGGTGTTCTCGCCCAGGAACGTCTCGGTCTGGTAGACGAGCGTGTCCGCCTGGTTGCGCAGCTCCGCGGCTTCACGGCGCTTGCGGTCCTCCTCGGCGTACTGCTCGGCGTCGCGGACCATCCGGTCGATGTCGTCCTTCGGCAACGCAGATCCACCCGTGACCGTCATCTTCTGCTCACGACCCGTGCCGAGGTCCTTCGCCGACACGTGCACGATGCCGTTGGCGTCGATGTCGAACGTCACCTCGATCTTCGGCACCGCCCGAGGCGCAGGCGGCAGACCCGTCAACTCGAAGTTGCCGAGCGACTTGTTGTCCGCCGCCATCGCCCGCTCGCCCTGATAGACCTCGATGAGGACGGACGGCTGGTTGTCCGACGCGGTGGTGAAGATCTCCGACCGCTTCGTCGGGATGGTCGTGTTGCGTTCGATCAGCTTCGTGAACACGCCACCGCGCGCGGCGGTCTGCCCGGTCGCAATACCGAGCGAGAGCGGAGTGACGTCGAGGAGCAGGACGTCCTTGACCTCGCCGCCGAGAACCCCGGCCTGCAGGCTGGCGCCGACCGCCACCACCTCGTCGGGGTTGACGCCCTTGTGCGCCTCCTTGCCGCCGGTGAGTTCGCGGACCAGCTCGGCGACGGCAGGCATCCGGGTCGAGCCGCCCACCAGGATCACGTGCTCGATCTTGGCGACGTCGATCGACGCGTCCTTCAACACCTGCTGGAACGGACGACGGCACCGCTCGAGCAGGTCCGCCGTCAACCGCTGGAACTCGGCCCGGGTCAGCTTCTCGTCCAAATGCAGCGGACCGGACTCACCCAAGGTGACGTACGGAAGATTGATGTTCGTCTCCGACGCCGACGACAGCTCGATCTTCGCCTTCTCGGCCGCCTCGGTGAGCCGCTGGGTCGCGATCTTGTCCTTGCTCAGGTCCACGCCCTGCTTGTTCTTGAACTGCGTCACCAGCCACTCGACGATCTTCGCGTCCCAGTCGTCACCACCCAGGTGGTTGTCACCCGAGGTGGCCTTCACCTCGAAGACACCCTCACCGATGTCCAGGAGCGAGACGTCGAAGGTCCCCCCACCGAGGTCGAAGACGAGAATGGTCTGGTCGGACTCTTTGTCCAGACCGTAGGCAAGGGCCGCGGCCGTCGGCTCGTTGATGATCCGCTGGACGTTGAGACCGGCGATCTCCCCGGCCTCCTTCGTCGCCTGCCGCTGCGCGTCGGAGAAGTACGCCGGCACCGTGATCACCGCGTCGGTGATCGTCTCGCCGAGGTAGGCCTCCGCGTCGCGCTTCAGCTTCTGCAGGACGAACGCCGAGATCTGCTGGGACGTGAACGACTTGTCGTCGATCTTCGTCGACCAGTCGGTGCCCATGTGCCGCTTCACCGACCGGATCGTCCGGTCGACGTTCGTCACCGCCTGCCGCTTGGCGACCTCGCCGGTGAGCACCTCGCCACTCTTGGCGAACGCCACCACCGACGGCGTCGTGCGCGAGCCCTCCGCATTGGTGAGGACGGTCGGTTCACCGCCTTCGAGGACCGCCACCACCGAGTTCGTCGTACCAAGGTCAATTCCGACCGCACGGGCCATGGTGCTCAAACCTTTCTTCGCGTCTTGAACTTCATGTCTGCGCCGCAGCCGCACCAGCCGCGCGGAGCTCGAGTGAGTCGTTGGCGTCGTTGACGTCGACCAGCACGTGGTCACCGTCGCGGACCTCACCGGACAGGATCTGGCGGGCCAGTCCGTCACCGATCGCCGACTGGACGAGCCGCCGCAGCGGTCGGGCGCCGTAAACCGGGTCATAGCCGGTGATGGCCAGCCACTCCTTCGCGCCCTCGGTGACGTCGAGGGTGATCCGGCGTTCGCCCAGGCGCCTCGCCAGCGCCGCGACCTGGAGATCGACGATCCGCGTGAGCTCCTCGGTGCCCAGCGGGTCGAAGAGCACGATCTCGTCGAGCCGGTTGAGGAACTCCGGCTTGAACGACGCCCGGACGACGTTCATCACCAGGTCCCGCTTCTTGTCCTCGTCCAGCGACGGATCGGCGAGGTACTGGGAGCCGGAGTTGCTGGTCAGGATCAGGAGCACGTTGCGGAAGTCGACCGTGCGGCCCTGCCCGTCGGTCATCCGGCCGTCGTCGAGCACCTGGAGCAGGACGTCGAAGATCTCCGGGTGCGCCTTCTCCACCTCGTCCAGGAGGATCACGGAGTACGGACGACGACGGACCGCCTCGGTGAGCTGCCCGCCCTCCTCGTAGCCGACGTAACCCGGCGGTGCCCCGACGAGGCGGGCCACCGAGTGCTTCTCGGAGTACTCGCTCATGTCGATCCGCACCATCGCCCGCTCGTCGTCGAAGAGGAACTCCGCGAGCGCCTTGGCCAGCTCCGTCTTGCCCACACCGGTCGGCCCGAGGAACAGGAACGACCCCGTGGGCCGGTCCGGGTCGGAGATCCCCGCCCGGGCCCGGCGTACGGCGTCGGACACCGCGGCGACCGCCTTGCGCTGACCGACCAGCCGGCGGCCGAGCTCCTCCTCCATCCGGAGCAACTTGCCGGTCTCGCCCTCCAGCAGGCGTCCGGTGGGGATGCCGGTCCAGCTCGAGACGACCTCCGCCACCTCGTCGGGGCCGACCTCCTCGCGCACCATCGGCGCCGCCTCCGGGGGCCCGGCGGGCTCCGCCACCTGAACCTCTGCGGCGGCCGCGAGCTCCTTCTCCAGCTCCGGGATCTCGGCGTAGAGGATCCGGGAGGCGGCCTCGAGATTGCCCTCGCGCTGAGCGCGCTCAGCCTGGCCGCGCAGGTCGTCGAGGCGCTGCTTGACCTCACCGACCCGGTTGAGTCCGGACTTCTCCTTCTCCCACCGCGCCTCGAGGCCACGCAGGGACTCCTCGCGGTCGGCCAGCTCCGCCCGGAGCTTCGCCAGCCGCTCCTGGCTCGCTACGTCGTCCTCCTTGGCGAGCGCGAGCTCCTCCATCTTCATCCGGTCGACCTGGCGGCGGAGCTCGTCGATCTCCACCGGACTCGAGTCGATCTCCATCCGGAGCCGGCTGGCCGACTCGTCCACCAGGTCGATCGCCTTGTCGGGCAGCTTGCGCCCCGTGATGTAGCGGTTGGACAGCGCGGCTGCGGCGACCAGGGCACTGTCGGCGATCTGCACCTTGTGGTGCGCCTCGTAGCGTTCCTTCAGACCGCGCAGGATGGCGATGCTGTCCTCGACGGACGGCTCGCCCACGAACACCTGCTGGAAGCGCCGTTCGAGCGCGGGATCCTTCTCGATCCGCTCGCGGTACTCGTCCAGCGTCGTGGCGCCGATCATCCGCAGCTCGCCGCGGGCCAGCATCGGCTTGAGCATGTTGCCGGCGTCCATCGAGCTGTCTCCGGTCGCACCCGCGCCCACGACCGTGTGCAGCTCGTCGATGAACGTGATGATCTGCCCGTCGGACTCCTTGATCTCCGCGAGCACGGCCTTGAGGCGTTCCTCGAACTCGCCGCGGTACTTCGCTCCCGCCACCATCGAACTGAGGTCGAGGTTGACCAGGCGGCGGCCCTTGAGCGACTCCGGCACGTCACCGGCGACGATCCGCTGCGCCAACCCTTCGACGACAGCCGTCTTGCCGACACCGGGCTCGCCGATCAACACCGGGTTGTTCTTCGTCCGCCGGGACAGGACCTGAACCACCCGGCGGATCTCGGCGTCGCGGCCGATCACCGGGTCGAGCTTGCCCTCCCGGGCACGGTCGGTGAGGTCGACGGAATACTTCGCGAGTGCCTTGTACGTCCACTCGGGATCGGGCGAGGTGACCCGGGCGGACCCGCGTACCTGCGAGAACGCCGCGAGCAGACCGTCAGCGGTGGCACCGGCCTTCACGAGCACGTCCTTCGCGCCGCTCGCGACCGTCGCGAGGCCGACCAGCAGGTGCTCGGTCGAGACGTACTCGTCGCCGAGCTCGGTCGCCTGGTCCTGCGCGACCTGGAGGACCTGGTAGAGCGGGCGGGCCAGGCCGGGCGCCTGCACGGTCGATCCACTCGCGGCCGGCAGCCGCTCGGCTGCCTCGGCCGCCGCCTTCTGCACCGCCACGCGGTCGGTTCCCACCGCGTCGAGGAGCGCGCCTGCCGTGCCTTCCGGGTCGGCCAGCAGCGCGATGAGCAGGTGCACCGGTTCGACCGCCGGGTTACCGGCGTTGGCCGCCTGCCGGACGGCCGCCGAAAGGGCGTCCTGGCTCTTGGTGGTCAGCTTCTGTGCGTCCATGTTTCGTTCGTTCTTTCCCTACCTGGACGGCCGGAACGCGTGCCGGCCGGAAGGTCGGTGGCGACGTCGGGTCGGACGTCGGTGGTGAGGTCGCTGGTGGCTGGTCATCGGGTCCCCGATCCGCCCCGACGGCGGCGGGCCGAATGGCCGGTCCAGACCACCACCGCCTGGCTCGTCTGCGGCATCAGCTCCGGCAGGAACGCGGCCTGCTCGGCGGCGCGCTCGAACATCGTGCGGGCATCCTCGAGAGCGTCTTCGAGTTCCACGACCCGCGTGCTCAACAGCTCAACCTGGGTCTCCAGCTCGAGGATCCGCTTGACGCCCTCCAGCCCGATGCCAGACGCGGTGAGCTGCGCGACGTGGCGAAGCGTCTCGATGTCGCGCATCGAGTAGCGCCTACCCCCGCCGACGGCCCGCCCCGGCGTCACCAGTCCGATCCGGTCGTACGTCCGGAGGGTCTGTGGATGCAGGCCCGTCAGCTGGGCGGCGACGCTGATGACGTACGCCGGCGTGTCGGCGTCCATCGTGATGTCGAACGGCATCCGGGACCGCGTGTTCCGGTCGGTCATGAGGCGCCTCCCTTACCGTCGAAGAGGTCCTGCCGTGCGCCGTCGACGCCGGTCGCCCTGCGGTAGGCGTCGAGCGCTGCCTTCGCGTCGTCGTCGAGATGGTCGGGGACGAGCACCTCGACGGTCACGAGAAGATCGCCCTTGGTGCCGTCACGGCGCGCCGTGCCCCTGCCCCGGACGCGGAAGGTGCGGCCGTTGGGAGTGCCGGGCGGAACCTTCAAGGTCACCGGCGGGCCAGCGAGGGTGGGAACCGTGATCTCGCCACCCAGGGCCGCCTCGGGGAACGTGATCGGCACCGTGATCGTGAGATGCTCGCCACGCCGCCCGAACCGCTCGTGCGCCTGGACGTGCACCGTGACGTAGAGGTCGCCCGCGGGGCCACCGCGCTCACCGGCCGCACCTTTGCCGCGCAACCGGATCCGCTGACCGTCGCGAACTCCTGCCGGGATGCGCACCTGCATGGTGCGCGACGACGTGCCGCGGCCGGAGCCGTGGCAGGTCGGGCACGGCTCGTCGACGACCAGCCCGCGGCCCCGACAACTCCGGCAGGGCTCACTCATCGCCAACCGGCCACCCTGGGTGGTGGCCCGCATGCCGACACCCTCACAGTCGGGGCAGACGCGCGGCACCGTTCCAGCCTTGGCGCCGGTGCCCGAGCATGCCGGGCACGGGCTGTCACTGGTCATCCGCAGCGGCACGGTCACGCCGTCGACCGCGTCCCGGAAGCCGATCGTCGCCTCGGTCTCGACGTCTGCACCCCGGCGGGCCCGCGTGCCGGGCGGCGGGGTGCGGGTGCGCCCACCGGTGAAGATGCCGCCGAGCAGGTCACCGAGGCCGCCGGTCTGGCGGCCGCCCTGCTGGGTGAAGATGTCGCCCAGGTCGAACGGGAACCCGCTCCCGGTCTGGCCGCCGCCCGGCCCACCGGGGAACCGGTAGCCGCCGGCGCCGCCGAACAACGACCGCGCCTCGTCGTACTCCTTGCGGCGGGTCGGGTCGGACAGCACCGAATAGGCCTCGGACACCTCCTTGAAGCGTTCCTCAGCCTTCGGGTCGCCCTTGTTGGCGTCCGGGTGGTTCTGCCGGGCAAGCTTGCGGTAGGACTTCTTGATGTCGTCGGCCGACGCATCCTTGGGGACGCCGAGCACCTTGTAGAAGTCCTTCTCCAGCCACTCTTTGGTGCCCATCGGTGCTCCTCACCCCCTTCTGGCTACACGTCGTCCGATGCTGGGGACGCGCCGTCGGCACCGCCGGGGCCGCCCGGACCGTCGAGGTCGTCGGGGCCGGCGGCACGGTCACCGTCGACCTGCTGTGCGGGCAGCCCGGCCGTGGGTTCGGCGACCGCGACCCGGGCCGGCCGCAGGATGCGTTCGCCCATGCGGTAGCCGGGCTGGAGGATCGACGAGCAGGTCGGGCCGTCCACATCGTCGGCGTACGAGTGCATGAGCGCCTCGTGGATCCTCGGGTCGAACGGATCGCCCGGTTCGCCGAAGGCCACCAGGCCCAGCTTGGTGAGGACGGACTCGAGCGCCTCCGCCACCGCCTTGAACCCACCTTCGAGCTCGCCGTGCTCTCTGGCGCGACCGATGTCGTCCACGACCGGGAGCAGCTCGGACAGCACGCCTCCCACGGCGAGCTCGCGCACTGCCTCGCGGTCACGCTCGACCCGGCGCTTGTAGTTGAGGTACTCCGCCTGCACCCGCTTGATGTCGTTGGTGCGATCGGCCAGCGCGGCCTTCAGCTGGGCGATCGGCTCTGCGGCCTCGCCCGCCGCTTCCGCCGGCGTGGCAGCCCCCTCAGCCACTTCGGTCTCGTCGACGTCCTCCCGGCGATGCGCGCCCGGCGCCCGGGTCGACGACTTCGGCCGGGCCGCCTCCCGGACCTCACCGGTCTCCGGGTCGATGCGTCGCCGGTCGCGGATCACGGGGCCTTCCTCGTTCTCCTCGGCTGGACTCACTTCTGACCGCCCTGCCCTTCGCCACCAGACTTCTCGTCGTCCACGATCTCGGCGTCAACGACGTCGTCATCCTCGGTCTGAGCGCCGCCCTCGCCCGACTCGTCCGTCGTCGCACCGGCGTCAGCGGTCTGGGACTGCTGCGCCGAGGCGTACATCGCGGCGCCCATCTTGTTGCGCGACTCCGACAGCTTGTCGAACGCCGCCTTGATGGCGTCGTTGTCGTCGCCCTCCAGTGCCTTCTTCAGTTCGGCTGCGTCCCGCTCGACCTCTTCCTTGGCGTCGGCCGGGACCGTGTCGGGGTTGTCGGCGATGAACTTCTCGGTCTGGTAGACCGCTGAGTCCGCCTGGTTGCGCAACTCGGCTGCCTCGCGACGCTTGCGGTCCTCCTCGGCGTACTGCTCGGCGTCGCGGACCATCCGGTCGATGTCGTCCTTCGGCAACGCAGAACCACCGGTGACGGTCATCTTCTGCTCGCGTCCGGTGCCGAGGTCCTTCGCCGACACGTGCACGATGCCGTTGGCGTCGATGTCGAAACCGACCTCGATCTGCGGGACATTACGCGGCGCAGGCGGCAGCCCGGTCAGCTCGAAGTTGCCGAGCGACTTGTTGTCACGGGCCATCTCGCGCTCGCCCTGGAAGACCTCGATCATCACCGACGGCTGGTTGTCCTCCGCCGTCGTGAACACCTCTGACCGCTTGGTCGGGATCGTGGTGTTGCGTTCGATGATCTTCGTGAAGACACCGCCCTTCGTGGCGATGCCGAGCGAGAGCGGGGTGACGTCGAGCAGCAGGACATCTTTGACCTCACCCTTGAGTACGCCCGACTGCAGCGACGCGCCGACGGCGACGACCTCGTCGGGGTTGACACCCTTGTGTGGCTCCTTGCCGCCGAGCAGGTCCTTCACCAGGTCGGCGACGGCCGGCATGCGGGTCGATCCACCGACCAGGATCACGTGGTCGATCTTGGCGATGTCGATCGACGCGTCCTTCAACACCTGCTGGAACGGGCGACGGCACCGCTCGAGCAGGTCAGCGGTCAGGCGCTGGAACTCGGCCCGCGTCAGTTTCTCGTCCAGGTGCAGGGGGCCCGATTCACCCAAGGTGATGTAGGGCAGGTTGATCTGGGTCTCAGACGCGCTCGACAGCTCGATCTTCGCCTTCTCGGCGGCTTCGGTGAGCCGTTGCTTGGCGATCTTGTCGGCACCCAGGTCGATGCCCTGCTTGTTCTTGAACTGCGTCACCAGCCAGTCGACGATCTTCGCGTCCCAGTCGTCACCACCCAGGTGGTTGTCGCCACTGGTCGCCTTCACCTCGAAGACACCCTCACCGATCTCCAGCAACGACACGTCGAACGTGCCGCCACCGAGGTCGAAGACGAGAATCGTCTGGTCGGACTCCTTGTCCAGGCCATAGGCCAGCGCGGCCGCGGTCGGCTCGTTGATGATCCGCTGGACGTTCAGTCCCGCGATCTCCCCGGCCTCCTTCGTCGCCTGCCGCTGCGCATCGGAGAAGTACGCCGGCACCGTGATCACCGCGTCGGTGACAGCCTCCCCCAGGTAGGCCTCTGCGTCGCGCTTCAGCTTCTGCAGGACGAACGCCGAGATCTGCTGAGGCGAGAACGACTTGCCATCGATCTCCGTCTTCCACGTCGTGCCCATGTGCCGCTTCACCGACCGGATCGTCCGGTCGACGTTCGTCACGGCCTGCCGCTTGGCGACCTCACCGACCAGGACCTCACCGGACTTCGCGAACGCCACCACCGACGGCGTCGTGCGCGAGCCCTCGGCGTTGGTCACAACCGTCGGCTCTCCGCCCTCCAGGACGGCAACCACAGAGTTCGTCGTACCAAGATCAATACCCACCGCACGAGCCATCGTGTTGCAACCTTTCCTCGATCACCGGCACCTGCACGGGCCGGCGGCGACACCTACGCGTGGCAGGCCGACCGGGTGACGGCGCCGCTTCAGTACCCGGGCCAGCCTTGAGTCATCTGCGCTCAATCCTGCAGGGGGCACCGAGTTCTGTCAATAGACCTGAGTCGGGATGACTCAGGTTCGGTGCGCAGTTCGGCGGCAGGATCCTTTAGCGGTACGAAGAGGGGCAAACCTGACCGCCATCAAGGTGCGGATGACCGTAGCTCTGGTGGCGGGCCGATCACCGGTGCGGGCCGATCACTGGTACGGACCGAGGACCCGTACGGTCCCGCCACGGCCCGCATGATCACGGGCGGACCCGGCGGGCGCGGGGCGGGCTGGGTATTGATCGGGAACCGTGGGCGGCTAGCTGCAGGTGTAGACCTTGACGTTGTCGACGTTGAGGACGGACGACGGGTTGTTGTCGTCCCCCGTCGTCCCCTCCACGCTGATCCGGAACCGCACGTGGTGTCCCGCCAGCGACGACAGGTCGTATCTCGCCGACGACCAACCGTAGGAGTGGCCGCTCCACGGGCCGCCGTTGCGTGCCGCGAGCGACTGTGCCGGAAGCCAGAGCAGGCCGTCGGTGGAGTACTCCAGCCGGGCCGTGGGTCCGTCGACAGGTGCGTACAGACCGAAGAGGGTCGAGTAGTCGAGCCGGAGGCGACCGCCCGCCGGAACCGGGATCGGCTCCGAGGTGACCGACGTCTCCTCGATCTCGCCCTCCGTGGTGGACAGAAGCAGGGCGTCGGCGCCGCGGTTGACGTTGGCGAACCCGAAGTCGGCCACGCTCAGGCCCGAGCCCTCGCTGTCGACGTCCCAGTCGACGGGCGGGGCGTCGAACGCCTGGGTGTAGGACGCCTCGACCTGCTCGCCCGCCGGGCAGTACGCCGCCGCAACCGGAGCGGACTCGGCCGCGTCCTTGTGCATCTCGGTGGCGCGTACGGCCTTGTCGACCTGTGCGCAGTCGTCCTCGGTGATCCCGGTGCCGGGTTTGCCGATGTTCTTCCGGCACGACAACGGCAGGACGTGGAACAACTCCTTGTAGTCCGCGCCGGAGGTGAGGATCCGCTGCGCCGTCCAGTAGATCGTGAACGTCTTGTCCAGGCCCAGTCCGCGGACGTCATAGCCGTTGAACCTGTCGCCCTGGGCGATCAGATAGGCGGCCTTGTTGCCCGGACCGCTGTTGCTGTGCACCCCGCCGAAGTCCTGATGGTCCGGGTCGGCGTCCCACAGCGAGGACGTCAACCGGTCGGGGCTCTGGGTCGCCGTCGGGTCCGCCATGCTCCGCAGCGGAACCGGCATCGACGCAGCACCCGGCCGGCTGTCCTCACCGATGTACCAGGCCTCAGCGCTGCCCTGCTTCTCCGGGTTGGCCGCGAGGTCGATCAGGTTGCCGAAGACGTCGGACATCGACTCGTTGATCGCGCCCGACTGGTAGACGTAGTAGAGCTGCGACGTGTGCGCGGTCACCCCGTGGGCGAGTTCGTGTGCGGTGACGTCGAGGCCGGTCACGCCGTCGCCGTAGACCAGCTGTTGCAGGGTGTCGCTCCAGAACGCGTTGGCCAGCGGACACCCCTCCTGGTAGCCGGTGGCGCAGACGCGGGTGGTCGCCCGGAGGCTCCTGTCCTCGCCTCCGACCAGGGCCGAGACGTCGAGGCCGGCCAGCCTGGAGTACTGCTCGGCCGTCTCGCCGAGGTTGTCATAGACCGTGTCGACGTCGGCGATGCCGGAGGGCCCCTGACCTTCCTGGCGGGAGTACGCGACGGTCAAATCGTCACAGGCCGCACTCTCGGGCACGCCCACGTCGCGGTTGTCCAGGTCGCAGACCTTGCGGTTGACCGCCTCGTGATTGTTGCTGTAGGCGAGGGCAACCGACTCGAAACCCGGGTCGACGAAGATGGTGTAGTCGATCAGGCCGTCGCGGCTCGACACATGCAACTTCTGCGTCTCGCGGTTGACCGCGGGCCCCGGCGCGCCGAGCAGTCTGGGGTTGTAGATCCAGTCGCCCTGGTCCTCCACGCGCAGGCCGAGGGCGGGGACATCGGCCTTGTCCGCGACGTACTCCCGCGCGACCACCCGTGCGCGCGCGTCGCTGAACAGACTGGTGGGAGCCTCGACCACGCCCGAGACCGTCTCCCCGAGCAGCGCCTCGAGTCCGCCCGAGTGGTCGAGGGTCGCCGTGACGTCGCCGGCCACCACCGGGAGTCCGTTGATGTACTGCTGCAGCCGAACCACCTCTCCGCCGGCCACCGTCGACGCGCCCGCCGGCCGGAGCGTGTCGGCATCGATCCCCATCTTCGCGGCGAAGCGTTCGAGGTGGGTGCGGGCCGCGTCCTCCGGCGACCCGGTCATTCCCTGGGGTAACGCGACCGGGGCGTCATCGGCCAACAGGCCACGGACCAGCCCGTCGGCTCCCTCGAGCAGAGTGACTCCGTCGTCGGACCGCTCGACGGGGAACGCGGGGCCGGTCGACGATCCGGCATAGGACGGAGCGGCAAGCGCGACCAGTGCACTTCCGCTGATGACCGTCGCCAGGGCGGCCAGGCCGCCGACTGCGCGTCGGTACTTCACAGGGACTCCCATCGTCGGAACCGTCGGTCGGGGTCACGGAGAACGGTGCCGGCGAGAGCCTAGTAGCAGACCGGGCGCATTGCCTACCCAACGGTGCGTACCGGAAACACGCCCCGAGACAGGCCAAAACACCGCAAGACAACCGACACACGTCTGTCATGAACCGTACGAAAAGCCCGCGAACGCCAAGGGCCCCGAACCACCTCCTGTGAGGAGGCGGACCGAGGCCCCTGGGGGTACGGCTATGACTCAGCCGCAGTTGTAGATCTTGAAGTTGTCGACCCACCAGGCGGAGTTGTCAGTCGCCACCGCCGAGTGGAACCGGAACTTCACCGACTTCCCAGCCAGGCTGGAGGCGTCGTAGCGGGTGCCGCCGAAGCCCAGCGAGTTACCGGCGAAGCTGTCGGCACCGCCGAGTGTGTCGACCGGCACGTCCTCACCGTTGACATTCGGCAGGTCAGCCGCGGGCTTCCAGGTGAGGCCGTTGTCCTCGGAGTACTCGAGTGCCGCGCCGTCACCGTCGTCGAGCAGATAGGCGTGGTCGTACCGGATGAACGCATCGGCCGGTATCTCCACTGCCACGCTCTGCGTCAGCGAGATGTCGTCGCCGGCGAGTGACCAGGCCACCGCCGCTTCCTCACCGACCGCGGCGTAGCGGTAGAAGCCCACCTCGTTGCTGAGGAACCAGTTGCCTTGGAACGTCCAACCATCGTTCTTGGACTCGAAGCCCTGGACGTAGGACGGCGTGTGCTTCAGGCCGTCCTCGCAGTAGTCGACGTTCTGCGCCGAACCCTGCACCGGGTCCTTGTACATCTCCGTCGCCCGGACGACCTTGTCGACCTGCTGGCAGTCGTCCTCGGTGATGTAGCTACCGGCCCGACCGATGTTCTTCCGGCAGGACAGCGGCAGGGTGTAGAAGACGTCCTTGTAGTCCGCACCCGGCGGCAGAAGGTTCTGCAGCGTCCAGCCGATCTTCGCGGTCTTCGCCGGCCCGAGCCCACGGATCTGGTAGCCGTTGAAGTCCTCGCCGTCGGTCATCAGGTAGATGGCCTTGTTGAAGACACCGCTGTTGTAGTGGACGCCACCGTTGTCCTCGAACGACGTGCCGTCGAAGAAGTCCGGCGACGTCATCCGGTCGGGCTGACCGAGCGATCCGGGGTCCTGCATGTCGCGGATCACGCCGAGCGAGGAGCCCTCGCCGATCTGCCAACGGGTGTCGGCGTTGTCGTCGTCACTGCCGTTGTTGATGTCGACCATCTCGCCCCAGAAGTCGGAGAGGCCCTCGTTGATGGCCCCCGACTGGAAGATGTACGCGAGGTTCGACGTCTGCTGGGTGACACCGTGCGCGAGTTCGTGCGCGGTGATGTCGTCGGTCGTGACGCCTTCGCCGAACACCATCTGCTCGCCATCCCAGAAGGCGTTCTCGTAAGGGCACGCCTCGGTTGTGCACACCCGCACGGTGGCGCGGAGGGCCTTACCCTGCCCGTCGCCGTAGTCGGTCCCGATGAGCTGGGTCACGTCGGTGTTGATGTAGCTCGAGAACCGGACCGAGGTGTCGTGGAAGTAGTCGTAGACCTTGTTGACGTCATCCACCGCCGACGGCGCGTCACCCTCGGTGCGGGCGTAGGCCACCGTCTCGCCGTCACAGGCGTACTCCTCGACGACCTGCGACTCCGCGTCACACACCACGCGGTTGATGGCGTGCTGCACCAGCGAGTATGCGATCTCGGTCTTGCGGGTGGCGGCGTTCACGAGCACCTGGTAGGAGATGTCGAGGTTCTCGCTGTGCACCTTGTAGCTGTAGACCGGCTCGATGCCCTTGGCGTCAGGCACGCCGAGCACCTTGCCGTCGTACCACGCCCTGCCCTCGGACTCGACCTCGAGGCCGCTGGTCGACCCCAGCTTCTCGCGCCGGGCGACGACCTGCTTGGCGGCGTTCGCGAGCTTGCTCTCGCCGAAGAGGTCAAGCGTGGGGAACGACCGCTGCGGCTTGCCGCCGGTCTCACCCACGATGAACTCGAGATTGTTGAGGCTGTCGAGCGAGACGACCACCTGGCCACCGAAGACGTCGATGCCGTCCACGGAACGGTCGAACCGGACGGCACTGCCGTCGCCGAGGTCGGTGGCCTTGGCGAGGCTGAGCTCTTCGCTCTGGACGCCGAATGCACGCGCGTAACGCGTCAGGTGAGCTTCGGCCGCCGCCTCTGGCTTGGCTTTGGCAGTGATGCCCTGTGGACGCTCGATGGTGCCGCCCTTGGACTCAAGGACACGCACGGTGCCGTCGTTCCCCCGCTGGGAAACGATGGCGTCGGGCTGCTTTCCGAACACGGGACTCGTCAACGAGCCCGCGTTGGCCGGAGCTGCTGTGGCAACCACTGCCGAACCGCTCAGCACAGTGGCTAGAGCCGCCAGGCCGCCGACCAGGCGCGATCTCACGTGTGACCCCCCGAGGGTGTCGTCTGGACGAAACAGACGGAGCCTAGAGCAATTCCCGGATCGCCCGGAAGGTGGGTTGTGGAAAACAAGTCCCAATTGGTGCGCAACGCCGGGACTGTGGATAAATCCTCATGTACGTCCGCAGTGCGCAGCGTCCACAATCGGTCAAATCGGGCGGATGCGGGACCCGTGCGGGTGTCCCAGTACCCACGCCAGAGACGAGCCCCGCGAGGGGCTGTTCACAGCGCGCGGATCGTGCGCTCCAGCCGCGCGGCGACGTCGCCCAGCAGGCGGTGACGGCCGTCCTCGACCACCAGGACTCCGTTCGCGACGACGACGTCGACGTCACTCGAGGTCGCCGCGAACACCGCGGCGTCGGCGGCCTGGTCCGGCGTCGCGCCCGCCGTGCGCACCGAGTCCAGTCGTACGCAGACCAGGTCGGCGCGGGCGCCCGCGCTGATGACACCGGCGTCGTCGGTACCGAGCGCGTGGTGACCGGACTCGGTGACGGCGCGGAGAAGCTCGGCGGCCGACCAGTGCCCGCGTTGACCGGACGCGAGCCGCTCGTGGTGTTCGAGGGCGCGGGCCTCCTCGAACATGTCGATCACCGCGTGGCTGTCGGTGCCGAGAACCAACCGGCTGCCGGCGCGGTCGAGCGTCGCGGCGGGGGCGATGCCGTCGGCCAGGTCGCGTTCGGTGGTGGGGCACAGACAGATGGTCGTGCCCGTCCCGGCGAGCAGGCCGATGCCGTCACCGTCGAGGTGGGTGGCGTGGACTGCGGTCGTACGCGGAGAGAGTGCGCCGGCGTCGAAGAGCAACCTCGTGGGGGAAACGCCGTAGGCCGCCGCGCAGTCGTCGTTCTCGCGGCGCTGCTCCGACAGGTGCACGTGCAGCGGACGTTCGCGCTGGGCTGCCCAGCCGACGACGCCGGCGAGCTGGTCCATCGGCACCGCACGTACGGAGTGGATGGCCGCGCCGATCACGACGTCCGCCGCGGCCGCGTAGGCGTGGTCGAGCCGCTCCACCCGGTCGGCCCAGCGGTCCACGTCGCCATCGCCGAAGCGGCGTTGGGCGCCGGCCAGCGGCAGACCGATCCCTCCGGACAGGTAGCAGGCGTCGAGCAGCGCGATCCGCAGCCCGGCGGCGCGCGCCGCGGCGACGAGGGCGTCCGCCATGACGTTGGGTTCGGCGTACGACCTGCCCTGTCGGTCGTGGTGCAGGTAGTGGAACTCCCCGACACACGTGACGCCGGCGAGCGCCATCTCGGCGTATGTCGCCGTCGCCAGGTCGAGGTAGCTGTCCGGGTCGAGCCGGTCCGCCACGTCGTACATCTGGGTCCGCCAGGTCCAGAAGCTGGACGCTTCGGAGCTCGCTCTGTGCGTACGACCGCGGAGGGCGCGGTGGAACGCATGGGAGTGGCCGTTCGCGAGACCGGGCAGCGTGAGTCCGCGCAGCGTCTTCGCTCCAGGGGGCGGCGACGGGGTGTCCGGCTCGACCCCCACGATCCGGTCGCGGTCGACGCGGACGAGAACGTTCGCTGTCGGCGTGATGCCGGGCGGGATCCAGGCGAGCTCGCACCAGTACGCGGACGGCTCCGGCCGCGTGGTCGGTGCGGTCGGAGTCGCCGGCGTCGGCGCGGTAGGAGTCGGCGCGGTAGGAGTCGACGGCGTCGCTGTCACTGGCGTCGGCGAGATCGAGGTCGGCGGCCTCGACGGTCCGCTCATGTGCCTCCCTTTCTCCCTGACGTCCTTACCCTCGTGGACGACCTCTACCGCCGTGCGGTCGCGCGCTGAGAAGGTGAGCGGATGCGGACGACGGCGGTGAAGACGTACATGCAACGGGTCGGCGAGCGGCCCCGACTGCTGGTGAAGGTCGAGACCGACGAAGGAATCGTCGGATGGGGCGAGGCCTTCAACCACGGGCCCGACTGGGCGCTCGTCCCGTTGCTCGACTACCTGTTCGCCCAGATCAGGGGCGTCGATCCGCGGCGCATCGAGTTCATCGTACGAAGGCTGCTGCAGTCGTCGCGGTTCCCGCCCGGCGCGCTCGGGTTGGCGGCGTTGTCCGCCCTCGACCACGCGCTGTGGGACATCTCCGCCAAGGCGGCCGACCTGCCGGTCTACATGCTCCTCGGCGGTCATGCCCGCGACCGCGTGCGCGTCTACTGCGGTGTCTACTCTGCGCCTGATCCGGCGGAGTGCCGTGATCTGACGCAGCGGCTGAATGCCGAGTACGGGTTCACGGCGTTCAAGCTCAGCCCCTATCGGCGCGACCTGAACCAGGGACGTTGGGGCGAGACGTGCCGGTTGGCGGCGGACTACTTCGCTTCGTTGCGCGAGCTCAGCCCGACCGAATGGGAGTTCGCCTTCGACGCGCACGCACAGATCTTCGAGCCGTACCAGGCGATCCAGCTGGGAAACGCCTTGGCGCCGTATGATCCGCTGTTCTTCGAGGAGCCGATCCGCCCCGAACACATCCCCGCGTGGGGCCAGTTGCGTGGTCAGCTGAAGGCGCCCATCGCCACGGGCGAGTGCCTCTATTCGCCGTTCGAGTTCCTGGAGCTGTTGAAGGTGCGAGGGGCCGACATCATCCAGCCCGACGTGTGTGTCGTGGGCGGTCTGCTGCAGTTGCGGAAGATCGCGACCATCGCCGAGGCGCACTACGTCAGCGTCGCGCCGCACAATCCGATGGGGCCCTTGGCCACCGCGGTCAACCTGCACTTCGCTGCTGCGCAACCGAACTTCAAGATCCTCGAGTACAAGGTGCCTGAGACACGCTGGTGTCCGGACCCCTATCTTCCGCGCGACGGTCATCTCGAACTCCGTCCCGACCGACCCGGCTGGGGCGTCGAGATCGACGAGGACGCGCTGGCGACCGACGACTACGTGCACTGGGAACGCAAGCTGCCGGTGCGACCGGACGGATCGACGGGCTACGTCTGAGGGATCGCCGATTCGCTCGTTCGTACCCTGGACGAGGGCGCCCCTCGAGCAAGCAGCGAGAACCGAGAGGGCGAGGCTGCTTCAGGGGAGGTCGACGGTGCGGCCTTCGGCGGCGGAACGAATGATCGCCTCGGCCACCTCGACGATCGCCTGCCCTTCGCGCATGCCGACGACGACGTTGGCGTCCCCTCGTCCGAGCACGGCGTCGCGGAAGGCTGCGAGCTCGGTCCGCAGGGGTTCCGGCTTCGCGATCGCGTACCTGATCATGTCGCCCTCGGTCACCCCACGAAACGAGGCCATCGTCTCCCACTCCAGCGGCCGCACACCGTTGGCGTGGAACGTCAGGTCCGCGGCGATGGTGTCGGCGATGAAGGCGCCGCGTTCGCCGGTCACGACGGTGACGCGCTCCTTCATCGGCGACAGCCAGTTGACGAGGTGGTTGACGACCGTGCCGTCGGCGAGTTGGGCCACGACGGCGACGAGGTCCTCGTGCTGCCGGCCGCTCTTGTGCGCAGTGCGCGCCGACACCGAACGGTAGGGCAGCTGCGTCACCCACGCCGTCGAGTCGACGTCGTGGGTGGCGAGGTCCTTGACCACCCCGACGTCGGCGACGCGGTTCGGGAACGGTCCCTGCCGGCGGGTGATGACCTGGTAGATCTCGCCGAGCTCGCCGTGTTCGAGGCGCGCGCGGAGGTTCTGCAGCGCAGGGTTGTACCGCTCGACGTGACCGACGCAGCCGACGACGCCGGCCGCCTCGAACGCCTCGGCGAGCCGGGCAGCGCCCGCCGCCGAACTGGCCAGCGGCTTCTCGACGAGCGTGTGCACCCCGGCCGAGGCGAGCGCGAGACCGGCCTCCTCATGGCTCGCGGTGGGAATCGCGAGTACGCAGATGTCGATGCCCGCGGCGATGAGCTTCTCGACGTCGGGCAGCACATCGAGCCCGCCCGCGACCTTGTGCGGGTCGCCACCCGGGTCCGCAACGGCGACAAGCTCGACGCCCTCGAGCGACCGGAGCACTCTCGCATGGTGCCGGCCCATCATGCCGAGCCCGACCAGGCCGGCGCGTAGCACTCCCATCCCTCATCCCCCCCGTCGCGCGGGCGCGAGTCGTGCCAGTGCCCGTCGTCCACGGGTGGGTATCCCCCGTCTCGGGGCAGGCCACGCACTCATCCGGCGACCGCCTTCGCCACCGCGGCCACGATGCGTTCGAGGTCGGGGTGGGAGAGCGCCGGATGCACCGGCAGGGACAGCACCTCGCGGCAGACCTGCTCGGTCACCGGCAGCTCGACGCCACACCCGGCACCGCTGGCGAACGACGGCAGCTGGTGGGTCGGGATCGGGTAGTAGACCCCCGTCCCGATTCCGGCCTCCTGCAGTCGCGACTGGATCGCGTCGCGGTCGTCGGTACGGATCGTGTACTGGTGATAGGCGTGCTCGGCACCCTCCGCCACCTGTGGAAGGGCCACACCCGGGGCCTCGACGGCCAGCTCCGAGGACAGCACGGCGGCGTTGGCCCGTCGGCGTGCGGTCCAGCCGGTGACACGGCCGAGCTGCACGCGGCCGATGGCCGCGGCCATGTCCGTCATCCTGGTGTTGAAGCCGACGACCTCGTTCTCGTACCGGCGTTCCATCCCCTGGTTGCGAAGCAGGCGGACCTTGCGCGCGACCGCCTCGTCGGCACAGACGACCATGCCACCCTCGCCGGTCGTCATGTTCTTGGTGGGATAGAAGCTGAACGCCGCCACTTTGCCGAACGCACCGACCGGCCGGCCGCGCCAGCGGGCGAGGTGCGCCTGGCAGGCATCCTCGAAGAGGGCGAGGCCGTAGCGGTCCGCGATCGCCTGCAGGGCGTCGAGGTCGGCCGGATGGCCGTAGAGGTGGACCGGCATGATCCCGACCGTGCGGGGTGTGACCGCTGCCTCGACGGAGGCGGGGTCGAGGCAGAAGAAGCGCGGTTCGATGTCGGCGAACACCGGCGTCGCCCCGGCGAGCGCGACCGCGTTGGCGGTGCCGGCGAACGTGAACGACGGGACGATCACCTCGTCGCCCGGCCCGACCCCGGCCGCGAGCAGGCCGAGGTGCAGGGCGCTGGTGCCGGAGTTGACGGCCACGCAGGTACGCCCGTCGACCAGGGCGGCGAACTCGGTCTCGAACGCCGCGACCTCCGGCCCCTGCACCATCATCCCGCTGGCGAGGACCCGGTCGACCGCCTGGCGTTCCTCCTCGCCGATGAGCGGCCTCGCCGCCGAGATCTGCCCCGTCGACGGACCGTTCGCCCCCGCGAGTTCCATCATCGTCACTACTCCCCGTCCCCGTCGTCGTTCCTGTCACCGCCGGGCGCTTCCCGCAGCGCGGTCCCGTTCTCGCCGTCCTCGACGTACGCCGCACCGGTCGCCGGGCACCGCCACCGACCCGCGCCGACCGGCTCGAGGCGTACGCCGGCCCGTCCCACCCACCCGATCCGCCGCGCCGGCACTCCCGCGACCAGCGCGAAGGCGGGAACGTCGGCCGCCACCACCGCACCCGCCGCCACCATCGCCCACCGCCCGATCGTGACCGGCGCGACGCACACGGCGCGGGCTCCGAGCGATGCACCCTCGCGCACGGTGACACCCACGGGCGCCCAGTCCCCGGCCCGCTTCGGCGCGCCCGCCGGATCGACCGCACGCGGGTACTGGTCGTTGGTCAGGACGACCGCCGGCCCGACGAAGACACCGTCGCCGAGGATCGCCGGTTCGTAGACCAGGGCGTGGTTCTGGATCTTGACGTGGTCGCCGATGCGGACGCCGGCGCCGACGTAGGCACCTCGTCCGACCACACAGCCCGCGCCGAGCACGGCGTCCTCCCGGATCTGGGCGAGATGCCAGATGGCGCATCCCGGCCCGAGCGTCGCGCGCTCGTCGACGTCGGCAGTCGCCGCGACGAGACCCGTGGATATAGCGGTCATAGCGGATGAGCCTAACGAAGCACGGACATCCCGCAGGCGGGAAACCCAGAAGCCCGGCCGGCGCGACGTCCGGTCGGTGCACACACCTCTCACGACGCCGTGGCGACCGCCATCACCTTGCGGAACGCCGCCACCGTGTCGTCGATGTCCCGGTCGGAGAGGGTGGGATGCACCACCAGCATGAGCGACGTCTCACCGAGCTCACGAGCGACGGGTAACGGCGCCGCCGGCCGACCGCCGGGCACGTCGTCGAACGCCTTCTCCCGGTAGATCTCCGCGCACGCGCCTTGCAGACACGGCACGCCCTCGGCCGCGACGGCGGCCATGATCCGGTCCCGGTTCCAGCCGGGCGCGAGTGCCTCCGGCCGGACGAACACGGAGTACTTGTAGTAGGCGTGCCCGACCCTGGCCGGAGGAACTGTCACCCGCAGCCCTGGCAGGGCGCCCAGCCCGGCGTCCAGCGCCGCGGCGTTCCGGCGGCGCCGGCGCGACCATTCCGGCAGCTTCGCCAGCGCCCGCCGGCCGGCAGCGGCCTGCACCTCGGTCATCCGGGCGTTGGTCCCGAACGACTCGTGCAGCCACCGGAACCCCGGCGGGTGGTCGCGTTCGTACACCGCTTCGTAGCTCTTGCCGTGGTCTTTGTACTCCCAGACCGCCCGCCAGATCGCCTCGTCGTCGGTCGTGACCATGCCACCCTCACCGGCGGTGGTGAGGATCTTGTCCTGGCAGAACGACCAGGCCGCCACGTGCCCGAACGTGCCGACCGACTGCCCGTCGAGCGTCGCCCCGTGTGCCTGGGCGCAGTCCTCGACGACGACGGCACCGATCTCGTCGGCGAGCGCCACCAACTCCCCCATCGGCGCCGGCCAGCCGGCCAGGTGCACCGGGACGATGGCCTTCGTCCGCCGCGTCACCGCCTGTCGGACGGTTGCCGCGGTGAGGGTCTGACTCACGGCGTCGATGTCGGCGACCACCGGCGACGCGCCGACCGCGACCGCCGCGCTCGCCGTACCGATGAACGTCCGGGCGGGTACGACGACGTCGTCGCCGGGGCCCACACCGGTCGCACGCAGCGCGAGTTCGAGCGCCACCGTGCCGTTGCTGAGTGCCACGGCGTGCCTCGCCCCGACGGTCGCCGCGAACTCCCGCTCGAACTCCCGTCCCTCCTCGCCGGTCCAGTAGTTGACCAGGCCAGAACGCAGAACGCCGACCACGGCGCGTACCTCGTCGTCGGCGAAGTACGGCCACGGCGGAAACGGGGCCTGCCGGACGGGTACGCCGCCGAAGGCCGCCAGGTCGCGGGCCCGCTCGGTCACCGGCACGATCGGCCCACCAGAACGGGCCCCCTCGGACAGGACCGTTCCACGGGGAAGGTCCGACCCCTCGGGCAGGGGCAGGGCCATCGGTCAACCTCCCATGTTGAGGAGCAGGTCGGACAGGATCGCGAACATCACCGCATCGTGCCGCGTCGCCTCCCCACCGCTGAACGAACCGTCCGAACGCTGCTTGCGGATCGCGTCACCGACGTAGCTCGTGATGTCCGAGCTCAGGTTGAGGCCGTAGACCGACGCGTAGCCCTCGGTCGGCACCAGGCCGTCGCGGGCATGGTTGGCCATCCAGCTGAATCCGCGGGCGGCGTGGCCCACCCAGTCCTCGCGGCCGCGCATCTCGCCGTACTCCAGCAGTCCGGTGTAGGCGATGTTGGCGTAGCCGCCCGAGTGCGGCGAACTCTCGTACCACGAGTACGGAATCGAGCCGTCCGCGCGCACCTTGCTGGCGAGGTTTCTCGCGATGGCGTCGCCGTAGGTGAGCAGCCGCTTGTCACCGGTCTCGACGTACAACGCCTTGAGGAACGACAGGCCGGCGCCGTCGATGTTGTAGACCTCGACCGAGGAGTTCCTGACGGCGGACACCACGCGGTGGGTACGCACGCGGGGGTCACCCGGCGGCAGGATCGGCTCCAGGGTGCAGTAGGGGATGCTGCCGCGGGTGCGCTTGGAGTCGAGCCACTGGAATCCGTTGGATCCGCGCAGCAGGTAGTCCATCGCACGGACGGACGCGGCGAGGTAGCGCGAGTTGCCGTAGACCTTGAAGCCCTCCAGCAGGGCACTCGCCGCCGCGATGGTGACCACGGCGAGCGGTTCGCCGGCCGCGTGGGTGGTCGTGCCCCCGTGATAGTGCGCCGACGCGCTGAAATGTCCCTGCCCGGTGCCGAACGCCCAGGGCAGACCGAACGAACCATCGGCCCGCTGGTGCCTCACCAGCCACTCGAGGCCGCGGCGGGCCTGTGCCTCGTACTCCGCCTCCTGCGAGGACTGCGCCCGCTTCAGGTAGCCCTGGGTGAGGACCGCGATGGCCTGCGGGTCCTGCCGGATGTCGCCCTGCCAGTACGGATGGGCGATCGCCCAACCGCCGTCGCGCGTCTCGCGCTCCTCGAGGTAGCCGGCGAGCTTGTCGACAGCCCCGCGTACGGCCAGTCGGTTGGGCAGCTGGACGCCATCGGCCCGCGAGTCGAAGTTCTGCGCGGCGACGAAGATCGGGAACTCCGCCTGCGCCATGGGGTCGCCCAGTGTCGCGACCGGGAAGCCGGTGCCCGGTGTCGGGCTGAAGCGGCCGGTGACGTGGATGGTCGCGGACTCTCCCGGCCGGACGAGGATGGTCCGGGTCGAGGCGTCGTAGCGGGCGGCGCCGCTCAGTTCGTACGTCATCCTGACGCCGCCCTCGCTCGCCAACGCGCGCCGGCCGACGACCTGCAGGTGCTCACCGAACGCGTCGATGGTGCCCACATGGACACCGCCCGGTGTGGGCGTCGTGACCTGCAGGGAGAGCGTGTCGTCGCGCTCGCCCCGGCGGACGCCGGTGCCGCCCCACACCTCGAGGATCGGGCTCTGCGCCAGCTTGACACCGTCGAGCCAGACGGTCCGCCCCGGCCCGGAGACCGCGACCTCCACCTCGACGAACGACGTACCCACCGGCGACCGTGCCTTGGCCGAGACACCCTCCCACCGGTGTTTCACCGCGTCTGCGCCCCGGTCGATGCCAGAGCCGATGACGCGTCGGTTGTCGTCGTAGAACACGATCCTGACCGACTCACCGCCGGACGAACCGTCGACCGAGGAGCGCCGCCACACCGTTGCTTCGTACGTACGCTGCGGAAGGGCGGGCATTGCGGCGCTGCGCAGCGTGAAGCGGTCGCCCGCAGCGGGCACCGCCACCCGGAGCGACCGCTCGCCCCCCTTCGCCACGTCGGTCGTGGTCGCGGTCGCGGGCCTGCCGGTGCGCCCGCAGGTCCAGCTACGGGGACAGCGGGTGAACGGCCGGTCCTCGAAGCTCGCGTTGACGGGCAGGATCGGCGCTTCGGGTTGCACCGCGCGGTCGGCGAGCCGGTCGACCAACCGGTTGTGTTGCACCGAACGGGCCTGGGTGCTCACGGGCGAGGGCTCGTCGGACGCCTGCTGGATACGCGAGGCGTCCGCACACGCGGTGGCGGTGAGCACGAGGACACCGACCGTCGCCATGGTCGTGCGAAGGTACGCCGACCCACGGCGGCGCCGCCGCAGGGCGAACGGGGTGCGCCACGTCAAGCGCACGCGCCCGTGGCGCATCGTCCTCGCTTCACCTGCCCCCACGTGATGTGCAGCTCCTCCCGGACGGACGGTCGCGTCAAGGTGCGGCGACGAGGTCGTTCAGCACCTTCTCGAGGCGGGCCGCCATCACGGTACGGGACGCGTGCCGGTCCACATAATCGCGAGCCCGCTGGCTCATCGTCTCCCGGTCGTCCACGGATCGGTCACGCAGCACCTCGATCGCGGTGGCCAGTGCGGCACGCCCGGAGGCACCGTCGCGTGGCGATCCGGGCACCGCGCAGCCGTGGTCGACGAGCTGCGCCTCGAGCCCACCGCCGACGTTGGTGATCACCGGGAGGCCCGCCGCCATGTAGTCGTACATCTTGTTCGGGCTCATCGCCTCGCGGAACAACTCCGACTGCGCGAGGGTGTGCAGGCCGACGTCACAGCCGACGAACACGTTACCGAGGTCGCGTTTCGGCACGGGGTCGCAGAAGCGGACGTTGACCAGGCGTTCGTCATGGGCCCGCGCCACCAGCCGCTGCTTGTCCAGCCCGTCGCCGAGGAGGACGAACGTGACGTCGGTGAGGTCCTTCGCCACGTCGAGCACCAGGTCGAGGCCGTTGGCCGGACCGTGCGCCCCCGCGTAGACGGCCACGAACCCGTCGACGCCGAGCTGGGCCTGGGCCTTCTCCCGGGTCACCGTCGGGACGAAGTCGGCCGGCTCGGCACCGTTGGTGACGAGGGCGACCTTCGCAGGCGGTACGCCGAACGACGCGAAGTGGGCGTTCCAGCCGTCGGCGACCGCGACGATCCGGTCCGCCGCCCGGTAGAGGAAGCGTTCCAGACCGACGAGGACGCGGTGCAGCGGCGATCCGGCGCTGAGGTAGCCGAGTTCCACCATCGACCGCGGCCACAGGTCACGGACCTCCAGCACGAGAGGGACCCGGTGGACCTTCGCCAGTAGCCACCCGGCGAGGGGCGTCACCAGATGCGGGGACGACGCGTAGACCACGCCGACGTCGCGCCGCCGCAGCCCCACCCTCAGGGCGCCGGCGGCGTAGCGCAGCCAGCCGGCGACCCGGGCGAGTCCGTTGGACTCGTGGCCGGGCACCCGGATCGTCACGAAGTCCGGCGAGTCGCTCACGAACCGCTCGCGGGTGTTGTTGTTGCGGTCTCCGGCGACGATCAGGTGCGCCCATCCGGTGAGCCGGCCGAACAGCTCGACGTGGCGCGTCCCTCCCCCTTGTGAACGGGGCAGGGCGAAGTGGTTGAGGACGAGGACTCGGCGACGTCCGCCGGCCCCTTGCGTACGGCTCCGGCGCGGTGTCATGACTGCCGTTCGCTCCCCGTCTCGGCCGCACCCGCGGCGTCGTGTCCCGCAGCGCCCTGTCCCGCGGCGCCCTGTCCCACGGCGTCCTGTCCGGCGCTCTGTGACGTGGCGTCCGGCTCGGAGCGCGGGGTGACGCGAGGACGCAGCGGCTGCCGTCGCCTGGTGGCCGTGGCGCCGCCCACCGGCATCAGGTAGACCATCAGGACCGCGAGCAGCATGCCGTGGGTCAGGAAGACGGTCAGCATCGCGGTGTTGGACAGGCTGAACGCCGACTGCGCCATGGCCGCGATCGCGAGCCCTTCCGGCAGCCCCTTCGCGATGGCGTCGAAGAAGAACAGCACCATGCCCAGGACCGCCGTGAAGCCGAACACACCGACCAGGCCGAAGTTGGCGAACGCGTCCGCCCAGATGTTGGCGTTCGCGCTGGTCTCGGGATTGCCGTAGTAGACCTGACCGATCAGGAACGCCGGTGGCAGTTCGTACGGATACTCCACCCAGCGGCTCAGCAGCCCGTAGCCGAGGAAGCCCTTCGGGTTGTGCAGGAAGAACTCGTAGTGGTACTTCGTGTTGACCGCGCTCGTCAGCACCATCCGGCGGATCAGCACCGAGGAGGTGCTCCACCCGCCGGTGAAGAAGTCGTACGCCGTCACCGCGAAGACCCCGCTGCCGACGATCGCGGCGACCCGGTAGCCGACCCGCGAGACCGCCGTCGAGCGCACCAGGATCACCACGGCCGCCACCAGGACCGACGAGAACAGCATCTGCTTGAAGCCGGTGATCGAGACGAGGAAGAGTTCGGTCGCCACGCCGAACACCGTCCAGGCGAAGCGTTTCGTCGTCAGGCCGCGCGCGATGGCGATCGGCGCGATCACGTTGCCCAGCCAGGTGATGGCGTAGCGCGCCAGCCGCGGCACCTGCTCGAACGAGTCGCGGTACGTGTCGCGGATCTCGTAGATCTCCGACAGCGCCACCCACCGGAACTGCAGCCCGTAGTAGGCGACGACGACGCTGACCAGGCCGATCCACACGAGGGCGAAGAGCGGCCAGTACAACCGCGCGGGCAGGTGCAGGCGCGGAAGCGTCGGGAGACGGAGGGAGTAGATCAGGCCAAGCAGCCAGAACGCCGCCGCCACCGAGCCCACCATCAGCCACACCGCCGTCGACAGCCTGGTCGTGAACACCGGGACGACGTGGATGGGGGCCACGACGATCATGAAAAGCATCCAGTAGACGATCGTCGACGGACGCTTCCACGACGCCGGGAGCCGCCGGGCACACAGCAGGTAGCTCGGCAACAGAACGAGCGCGACGAAGGGGTTCGGCCCCACCTTCTCAAAGCCCAGGTAGGCAAAGGACGGCGCGATGACGAAAAAGTGCGACGCGCCGAGCCCGACCGCGTAGACCGCCAGCCACAGCAGACCGCGGCGGCCGAGCCGTGGAGCGTCGGCCGGCCGGGGACGCCGGAACGGCCGACCGGCCAGCGTCCTGGCCCCGGTCAGAGCCCTGGCCCCGGTCAGAGTCGTGGCCGTGGTTTCACGCACGTCGCAACACCCACCACGCGAGGCCGAGCACACCGGCATAGGAGAACACAAGCACCCCAGAGTAGGCAGTGACACCGAGCACGTCGGAGCCGCCGAGCGCCCACACCAGCGTGGGTACGGCGATGACGAGAACCAGCCGGCAGGCGTCCCAGACAAGGGCGACGCCCTGGCGCCCGGCGAGGTTGAAGACGTTGCCGATCGGGCTCGCCACGAACTGCAGCAGGAACGCCGCGGCCAGGATCCGTGCGTACACCCCGGACTGTTCCCACGTGCTGCCGAACACCCAGCCGAACGCCCACGGCCCCGCCACCGCGAGCAGCATGGCCGGACCGACGCCCACGACGAACAGCCGGCGGACCGCGAGCCAGGTGAGCCGGGGCAGCTGACCCGACTCGGTACGCTGCGCCGCCGCGCCCCGCCCGAGGAAGACCTGGGCCACCGACTGACCGACGACCGTGGCGGGAAGGGTGAGCAGCCGCATCGTGAACGCCAACCAACCGGCCGGTGTCGCCCCGAACGTGGCCGGGAAGACGAACGCGGGCGCCCACTGGGCGGAGCTGTTGAGCAACGCGGACCAGGTGGTGACGGCGGGGAACCGGCGGAAGCGGTGAAGTGCGGCGCGCAGGTCTGCGGTGGTCAGGCGTTCATCGTCGGGTCGTTCGGTGCCGGGTCGTTCGGTGCCGGGTCGTTCGCTGTCGCGCTTCGGGCCGCCGAACAGCGGCTGGCGACCGACCACCGACACCAGACCAAGGATCCGGCCGATGCCCAGCCCGAGGAGCAGCCCGAGCGGTCGGACGCCGGCGAAGCCGAACGACAGCTGCGCAGCCGCGGTGCCGAGCCCCTGGGCGGCATTGCGACCCGCCAGGTCCCGGTACCGTTCCGCCCGGATCAGAACCGCGCTGACCAGCTGGAACATCGCGAGCACGGCGATCGTGAGCGGCACCAGCCACCACATGGCACGCAACCCGCGCAGCGTCTCGCCGCGCGCCCACCACGGCGAGGTCGCGTAGCCGGCGATCCCGAGGACGCCCGCGATCACGACCGAGCTGAGCAGGCCGACCCGCACGACCGCGCGCGTCTCCCGCAGGTCCTGCGCGAGCGGGATCGCAAGCTCGAGCCGCATGCTCGCGAGGACGGCGCCGATCGCCACGACACCGGTGAAGAGCTGGAGCAGGGCGAAGTCTGCAGGCGCGTAGAGCCGCGACAGGACCGGCGCCCCCGCGACGATCACGCCCTGGCCGACGACGGTGCCGAGGACGATCTCGACCACACCACGCCGGGCGCCGGGACGGGCCTTGCCGGAGATCGGCGTACCGTCCAGGCTCTCTCGCGGCGCTCCCCCGAGTGCGCCCATCTACCCGCCCGTCCGGCGCGCGCCGCTCGGTGCGGTGTCGGACCCGGCGTACGGTCCCATGCTGTCGCCGGCGCGAGCACCGGCGGGGAGGAAGCCGGCGTACAGCGCGAGCAGGGTCCCTGCCTCGGTCTCCCAGGAGTACTTCGCGTGGACCGCGCGGCGGCCACGCTCGCCCATCGCGGCGGCCGCGGCGGGATCGGCGAGCAGGCGGGAGACCGCTTCGGCAGCGGCTTCGCCGTCCTCCGGGTCGACGACCACACCGGCGTCGGCCTCGGCAAGGATCTCCCTCCACACCGGGAAGTCCGATGCCACCACCGGGAGCCCCTCGGCCATGTACTCGAACATCTTCGTCGGCAGGTTCTTCTTGTACGCCTCCGGCCCGAGTTGCAGGATCAGGCCCACCTTCGCCTCGCCGATCAGCTTCCGGGCTGCGTCGGGGGGAAGGACGCCGGCATAGTCGATGACGCCGGCGAGGTCAGGCTCGCTCAACCGGTCCTGCAGCTCAGGTGGCGTGAACGGGCCGATCAGGGTGAGTTTCTCGACGTGCCGGCGGCCGGCGATCCGGGCGACGTCGAGCATGCTCGAGAGACCACGCAGGTCGGAGATGCCGCCGACGTAGACCATGCCGCGCGGACGTTCGGTGTACGCCGTGACCCCGCCGCCACCACTCCCGCCGCCACCACTCTCGCCGCCGACCCCGTCCCGGCCGTCCCTGTCCCCGCCGGCACCGTCAGCTCCACCGGCACCGTCAGCTCCACCGGCACCGTCAGCTCCACCGGCACCGTCAGCTCCGCCGGTGAGGATGGGGAAGTTGTTGACCGTGACGAGGTTCCGCGCGCCGGCGTACACACCCGCCACCAGTGGCGAGGCGGCCACGACCGCGCTCATGCCCCGACCGGCGGCACCGACCAGGAACCTTGTCCCCCACGCCACCACGGGCCGCAGCCGGTGCGGTATCCAGTGCTTGGCCAGGATCTGGTCGGGAAGCGGTTCGTGGGCGTCGAAGACCACCGTCCGCCCCCTCGCCCGGAGGGCGAACCCCAGGGGGATCAACTCAGGGTCGTGGAGGTGATAGACGTCCGCCCGTTCGGCGAGCAACGGTCGTAGCAGACCCCACACGCCCGTCGTCATGCGGACCAGCCGTGACCGGGGGGCAGGTACGGGGAGTACCCGTACGCCGGCCGCGTCGTACGCCTCCTCAGCGCGTGCGTACAGGATGACGTCGTAGCCTGCGGCAGCAAGGGTCCGGCACTGCTTGTGGAAGATCCGGATGTCGGTGGCACGGTGCACGATGGACACGTGCACGGCCTTCGGCCGCCGAGACCCCGCATCGACCGGCCAACCGTCGCCTGACGGGCCGGCCCCACTGGATCCGGCCCCACTCGATGCGGTGTTGCGCGGTGCGGAGCTACCGGTCATTGCCTATTCCATAGAGCTTGCGGTTGGTCGATGGTCAGGACACGAGAGATCGCGGACAGGTCCGCGATCTCTGTGCGCTCTGGTCGACCACCTCGACGGCCTCGTCGCGGTCGCGGCCGCGATCGGGTCAGCTCGGTGCCGGCAGGTCTGACGTGATCAGCGGCTCGCTGTCGGCGCAGACTAACAGGTCCTCGGCGGGTCCGACCGCGCTGTCCTCCGCCCGAGATCCCGCCCCGAGGACGTCGCTGAACTCGACCTCGGCCACGGCCAGCGGCGGGACCTCGACGTGGGAGATCAGCGGATGGAACGGCCGCTCGTCCCGCTCATCCGTGCCGAGGAGCTGTTCGTGCAGCTTCTCGCCGGGCCGCATGCCGGTGAACACGATCTCGACGTCGGCCCCAGCCATGTCGATGAGCTGGCGGGCGACGTCGACGATGCGTACGGGCTCACCCATGTCGAGCACGAGCACCTCGCCGCCGCGCCCGATCGCCGCCGACTGGATGACGAGTTGCACGGCTTCGGGGATCGTCATGAAGTAGCGGGTCACCTCGGGATGGGTCACCGTGACCGGCCCGCCGCCGGCGACCTGCCGGGCGAACGCCGTGAGCACCGAGCCGCGGCTGCCGAGGACGTTGCCGAACCGTACGCTCAGGAAGCTGCCCGAGGCGGACCCGGCGAAATGCGCGGTCAGCCGCTCGGCCAACCGCTTGCTCCGCCCCAGCACGCTGGTGGCGTCCGCGGCCTTGTCGGTGGAGATGTTGACGAAGCGTTCGACGCCGGCCTTGGCCGCGGCCTCCAGCACGTGGATCGTGCCGAGGACGTTGGTCTTGTAGCCCTCCTCCGGATACTGCTCCAGCATCGGCAGGTGCTTGAGTGCGGCGGCGTGGAAGACCACGTCGGGCCGGCGTTCGGCGAAGAGCGACACGATGCGGTCGCGGTCGCGGATGTCGGCGAGGATGACATCGCCGGTGTCGAGCAGCGCGCGTCCGCTGATCGAGAGTTGGACGGCGTGCAGCGCCGACTCGTCGCGGTCGAGCATCATCAGCTCGGCCGGTTCGAACCTGGTGAGCTGCCGGCAGAGCTCGGCACCGATCGACCCACCGGCTCCGGTGACCAGGACCCGCTTGCCCTCGAGGTAGCCGGCGATCGCCTGGATGTCGGTGTCGACCTGGTGGCGTCCGAGCAGGTCGGTCACGTCGATGTCGCGGACGTCGCGGATCGAGATGTGGCTCGGCGCGAGCAACTCGGCGAGCTCGGGGAGCACCTTGACCTCGAGGCCGCACTGGCGGGCCTCCCGAGCGACGTCGCGGTAGAGCTCGGCCTGTCCGCTGGGAACCGCCACCACGAGGACGCTGGCGTCGTGGTGCCGCGCGACCTCGGCGAGGTGGTGCCGCGTGCCGAGGACGCGTACGCCGGAGATCCGCAGGTGCCGCTTGCCCGGATCGTCGTCGATCAACCCGACCGGCAGGTAGGGGCTCGCCGGGTCGGTGAGCATCGACCGGATCAACTGCTGGCCGCCGTCACCCGCACCGAAGACGAGCGTCCTGGCACCGCTACGTGGCCGGGCGGTCCCCTCCCGCAGCCCGCGGATGACGCCACGGGTGGTGACCATCGCGAGGACCGCCGCCATCGTGCCGCCGAGCGGCACACTCAACGGAACCAGCCGGCTCGGCTGCACGGCCAGGTCGACGACCAGGACGGACGCCCCGATGATCAGCCCGCACGCCACGATCACGACGGCCTCGTCGAAACTCGCCGTGCGGTAGCCGCCCTGGTAGAGCTTGACCAGCAGGCCGACGCCCAGCTGAAGTCCACAGGCCACGGCGCAGACGGCGATCATCCCGCCGAGGTTGATCCGGTCGAGGGCGCCGTCGTAGCGGAACACCGTCGCCAGGACGAGGGAGCCCGCCCACGCGAGAAGGTCGCCAGCGACGATGCCCAGGCGCGACCACGGCACGACCGGCGCCGGACCTGCGCCACCCACGAAACCACGCTCCCCCGTGCGTCGAGACAGTACGAGTCGAGATAGCAGGATTAGGACCACAACGTTGCGATGACGGACGTTACCTGACGTCTTGCGAAGCATGTCAGGTCTTGCCCGTGCCACACTCGGTGCCGACGAATGCGCAGCAGCCGGCGGTCGGGCCACGGGGTGTCGGGCGTAACTCGCGTGTTCGCGCTCTGTCCCCGAAAGACCCCAGGAAGGTTGCTCCCCGTGGAGCTGCGCGACTATCTCAGGCTCGTCCGCAAGCAGTGGATGCTCATCATCTGCTGCACAACCGTCACCGTCGGCATCGCAGCGCTCGTGGTCCTTCGGACGACGCCGACCTACGCCTCACAGACCACGCTGTTCCTCAGCGTGACCCAGAGCGACAACACCCCCGCGGGGGCGTACCAAGGTGGGCTCTTCTCCCAGCAGCGGGCCGCCTCCTACGCCGACCTCGTGCGCGGGGAGGCCGTCACCCGCGCCGTGGTCCAGGACCTCGGGCTCTCGATGTCACCGGCCACGCTCGGCGGCAAGATCGGGGCGCGGGTCCTTCCCGAGACGGTGCTCCTCGAGATCACCGTCACCGACACCGACCCCGCCCGGTCGCAGCGACTCACCAGCGCGGTGGCCGAGGAGTTCAAGACGTTCGTTCAGGAGCTCGAACGTCCAAGCCCCGACCAGCCCTCGCCGATCCGGGCGACAACGATCGACACGCCCACACTGCCGGGTGCGCCGGTGACGCCGAACCCGAGCCGGACGATCAGTCTCGGCCTACTCGCCGGGCTCGTCCTCGGCATGGGGATCGCCGTCCTCCGCGAGGTGCTCGACACGAGCGTCAAGTCCGCCGAGGCGCTGACCGCCCGGACGGGTGCACCGAACCTCGGCGTCATCGCCCACGACGCCGACGCGCAGACCAACCCGCTGGTCGTCCACATCGAACCGCGATCACCTCGGGCGGAGGCGTTCCGGCAGCTGCGGACCAACCTGCAGTTCGTCGACGTCGATCGACACCCGAAGCGGATCGTCGTGACGAGTTCGGTGCCGTCCGAGGGCAAGACCACGACCACGTGCAACCTCGGTCTGACGCTCGCGCAGGCCGGTCAGCGGGTCATGCTGGTCGAGGGTGACATCCGCCGGCCGCGGCTGGCGGAGTACCTCGGCCTCGAGGGCGGCGTCGGCCTCACCAACATCCTCATCGGCCGGGTCTCCCCGGACAACGCGATCCAGCCGTGGGGCGACATCCCGTTACAGGTGCTCGCCAGCGGGCCGCTGCCGCCGAACCCGAGCGAGCTGCTGCAGTCGCGGGCGATGCAACACCTGCTGCGCGAACTCGACGACCGCGCGGACGTCGTCCTCATCGACGCGCCGCCGCTACTGCCGGTCACCGACGCCGCGCTCCTGGCCCGGATGTCAGACGGTGCGGTCCTCGTCGTACGCCATGGCAAGACGGGAACGGACCAGCTCGAGACGGCGATCGGCAACCTCGCCAAGGTCGACGCCCGGCTGCTCGGTTCGGTGCTCAACATGGCGCCGTCGCGAGGGCCGGACGCGATGACGTACGGCTACGGCTACGGCTACGGCGTCGAGGGCGGGCGGCGGCGGTCGCGAGCGCCCGGCGAGACCGTCGGCGTCACCTGACCTGTCCGGATCACGCCGGCCGGCTCGCCCACGTACGACCGCCGTCGCCGCTGAACCACAACGCCTCACCGACGCCGAGGTACGCACGGTCGCCGTCGGCGGTGATGTCGGGGAGACCGCCGGCCGTCGTCTCGACACACGCACGCGGCTTCCAGGACGCTCCGGAATCGGTCGACGCATGGACGGAGATCCCCGCACACGACCGGTTCCCCGCCACCGCGGCGAGGCCGGTCGTCGCGGAGACGAAGTCCAGGTCGACCGCGCCGGGCATCTCACCCCGGTCGCTCCACGACGCCCCGCCATCGACGGTCCGCAGCAGCACTGGCGCCGCGCCCTCCCTCCCACACAAGACGTACGCCTGGTCGCGGGACAACGTGCTGTAGCCCAGCACCTTCAGCCGTCGCGGGCAGGGGACGTCGACGTCACCGGTCGGCGCGTGGATGCGGGCGCCGGCCACGGGGAGGCGGTGCCAGCTCCCGTCCGAGCCGTTGGAGGGGGTCCACGTCCCGCCACCATCGGTCGTCGTGAAGGTCGTCAGCGTCGCGCAGTCGGCGCCGGCGGCGACGACCCAGGCTTGTTCCGCGTCGACCGAGGCCACCCGCAGGACGACCGCCGCGGCCGGCACGCTCGCCCGCTGGAACGACTCGCCGCCGTCGCGGGACAGTTCGATCGTCGCGCCGCCTGTGCCACACGCCCCGGTCGCCGCCCGCGCCACGGCACCCGCTGCCCCGATGTCGACGAGGACCCGCGGCGCACCCGGATCGAGCGCGGGTCGGACGGTCGCCCCCGGGCCACCGGTCGCCCTCGGACTGCCAGCGGGGTCCGCACCCGGCGTGGACGAGTGGCTCGCTGTCGGCGCGGGCGTCGCCACGATGCCGGTCATTGCCGGCGAGCCCGCGTGGGTGTGGCGTACCGCGAGAACGACGAGCACCACGTCGAGCGCCACCATCGCCGCCAACCCCACCGCACCGAGCATGCGCAGCCTCGACACCGAACGGCCCTCCTCGCGAGATCACCCGGCCGTAGCCCATCACCATCGACGGCGCAACGGCCGTAGGCGTTCCGCCACCAACGTTCATGCTGGTCCAAGGGCCATTGTCGTGCCTACCGGCACGTGCGGCTTGGGTAGCCTGTGCTGCCGGCGCGCCGCGCCATCGCGGCCGTGCGGTGGCGACGTCGACCAGGGACGTCGATCAGGGACTCGACCAGGGACGTCGACCAGGGACGTCGACCAGAGCCATCGACCAGGGCCATGGAGCCACCACGGCCGGGGAAGGGTTGACCCGCGGATGAAACGCGTCATGGTGGTCTACGGGACCCGTCCCGAGGCGATCAAACTGGCGCCCCTCATCTCCGCGCTGCGGTCGTCGGCCGTGGTCGAACCAGTCGTCGCCGTCACGGGACAACATCGGGAGTTGCTCCACCAGGTCCACGCCCTGTTCGGGATCACGCCAGACCACGACCTCGCGATCCTGACCGAAGGGCAGACACTCACCGACATCACCCAGCGCGCCCTCACCGGGCTCACTCCTGTCATCCGACATGTCGAGCCGGACGCCGTCGTGGTCCAGGGCGACACGACCACGTGCTTCGCGGGTGCTCTGGCTGCGTTCTACGCCCAGGTCCCCGTCGTCCACGTCGAGGCGGGCCTGCGTACGCACGACCGATACGCGCCGTTTCCCGAGGAGATGAACCGCCGGCTCACGACGCAGCTCACCCACCTGCATCTCGCCCCGACGGCCACCAACCGCGCACACCTGCTTTCCGCCGGAGTGGGTGAGGACTCCGTGGTGGTCACGGGCAACACCGTCATCGACGCGCTGATCGAGATCGCCGGCCGCCAGTTGCCGTACGCCGACCGGAAGGTGGCAGAGGTCGTCGCCTCTGGCCGCCGCGTCATCGTGGTCACCGCCCACCGGCGCGAGTCGTGGGGCGCTCCGCTGCGTTCCGCGGCCGGGGCCGTCGCCGACACCGCGCGGACGCACCGGGACATCGAGATCGTGGTCCCGCTCCACCCGAACCCCGCGGTCCGCCGGGTGGTCGAGGACGAACTGGCCGGCCGACCCAACGTCCACCTCGTCGAGCCGCTGCCGTACGCCGACTTCGCGCGGTTGCTGCGCGACTGCCACCTCGTCCTCACCGACTCCGGTGGGATCCAGGAGGAGGCGCCGAGCCTCGGCCGTCCGGTGCTCGTCCTCCGCGACACCACCGAACGGGTCGAGGCGGTCGAGGCGGGGACCGTACGCCTCGTCGGTACGGATCGCGCGACGGTGCACACCGCGCTGACTCAGCTGCTCGACGACGACCGGGCGTACGAAGCCATGGCGAGTGCGAGGAACCCCTACGGCGACGGCAAGGCGGCCGCTCGGAGTGCCGCGGCGATCGAAGACCTGCTCGGGGCGGGGATACGCCTACCAGACTTCGGTGCATAAGATCACGCGCCTACGTCGCAAAAGTGCTAATTTCTTCACGAACCGGTCACAAGCGGACACTCGGCGGGCACGCATCCCCGCCGATCGGATACGCTCTGCGCCTGACTGATCACGATACGTGTAGATTTCCACGTCTGACCACTGATCACCCTTCAAGGGGGGACGATGCAGTTAGCAACACTCGCTCGTCGAGGTACGGGGATACTCGCGTCGGTGGCCGTCGCCACCGGCACGCTCATCGCTGCGACACCTGCGCACGCGGACGATGCCCAGCCGGGCTTCGTGGCCCAGGCCTACGGCTCTTATGCGTTCACCGACGACCGACGCCTCGGCAGCGGGCCCACCGCCTACAGCGACATCGCGTGCGGCACCGCGCCCGGCGAGGTCGTCACCAACAAGACCGCACAGGTCATACTCCCCGAGCTCCTCGGCAACGCTGGCGCCCAGTCGACCTACGTCGAGTCGATCGAGACCGACACGTCGCGGACCTCGCTCGCCAACTCGCGCACCGCGAGCCTCAATCTCCTCGGTGGACTGATCAGCTCCGGCGTGATCAAGTCCGAGACCCGGACGACCTGGGACGGCTCCGGCTTCAGTGCCGAGGGAACCTCGTCGCTCGCCGACCTCAGGATCCTCGGCCTGCGGGTCGCGGCCGATCCGGCGCCCAACACCCGGATCGACCTCTCCCTGCCGCTGCTGGGTGACGTCGGATACGTCGAACTCAACCGGCAGATCCAGCGCCCGGTCGACGGTGGTTTCGAAGCGATCACCACGGCATTCCACCTCGTCCTGCTGTCGGACAACCCGTGGCTGCCAGGCAAGGGTCTGCACGTGTGGCTGGGCAACTCCAAGGCCGCGCTGACCGCGCCGTCGGTCGGCTTCCTCAAGGGGCAGGGCTTCGCCTCCAGGATCACCCTGGCCAACGGAGCGGTGAACTCCGGCGCGACTGCGTTGGCCAAGGTCGCCTGCACCGGCGGTAGGGACGTGAACTCCGCAGCCACGGTCGACCTGCCCGACATCGCCAAGGCCGGCGCGGCCAAGACGGACGCGATCGGCGAGACGACCGCCACCGATGCCAGCAGCAAGGTGGGACAGCGGATCACCTCGATCGAGGCCCTCGGCGGCCTGATCAGGGCCGATGCCCTCGTGGCAGCGGCCACGGCCACGCGTAGTAACGGTGGTCCGATCACCCTGACCGACTCGGGCACGCGGTTCGTCGGCCTGACGGTCGCCGGGCACCCGTTGGCCACCCTGGGCGTGGCACCCAACACCAAGATCTCGCTGCTCGACGGGGCTGCCGAGGTTACACTCCGCAAGGTCAGGCGCGACGCCCGCACGATCGAGGTCACCATGATCGAGATCGTGGTCAAGGACGGCACCCTCGGCCTGCCGATCGGCTCCAAGGTCGAGATCGGCCGGGCCTACGCGGGGATCACACCGGCTAGCTGATCCGCGCTCGAGGCGCCACTACCATCGACGCCTCACCTGACAAAATCCCGAACGAGGGGTGGTGCTCCGGCACCGCCCCTCGTTCGCGTTTCCACGGAACGCGAACGACCAGGCATGCGCGCGACGCAGCGTCCGGCACCTCAGGTGCGGTGGTGGGGACGACAGCAGCGTCCGGCAGCTCAGCCGCGGAGCTGGGGACGGACATGCAAGCCGGCATCGGGAGGTACGACGACCTCCTGGGCCGCGGCGACCCCATCGGCCAAGAGGTCGGCGTCGACGGGGACGTTGCGGCGGATCAGAGCGAGTGCCACCGGCCCCATCTCGAAGTGTCGCGCACTACTCGTCACGAACCCGACCGCCCGATCCTCGTGGGTGACCGGTGCCCCGTGGCCTGGGAGCCGATCGACCGAGCCGTCGAGATGCAGGAACACCAGCCGGCGGGGCGGGCGGCCGAGGGTGTGCACACGCGCCACCGTCTCCTGCCCGCGGTAGCAACCCTTGTCGAGGTGGACGGCGGTGCCCAGCCAGCCCACCTCGTTGGGGATCGTGCGATGGTCGGTCTCGAATCCCGCCCTTGGCAGGTGGGCTGCGATCCGCAGCGCTTCGTACGCCCAGAGGCCAGCCGGCCGATCCGGGCTCGCCGCGGTGTCCGCCCCCATGACACTCCCAGCGGTCTCTGCCAGCTTCGAGCGTGGGACGAAGATCTCCCGGCCGCCGAGCGAATCCGCGCCCTGCCGGGTGAGCTGGTCCGTCGCTCCGTCAGCCGTCGGCTCCCACCGGATCGCGTACTCCGCAGACAGGTCGCTCACCTCGACCCGCATCAGGAAGCGCATCGACTCCAGGAACGCGACCACCTGCGGTGCCGTGCCAGGCTCGACGTGCATCCACACCGCCTCGCCGTCGTCGACCATGGCCAACGCGTGCTCGACATGGCCGTGCGGCGAGAGGAGAAGCGCACTCGCCGATTCGCCCGGAGCGAGATGCTCGACATCCTGCGTGGTGAGGGCATGCAACCAGGACAGCCGGTCAGGGCCGGCGACCCGGACCACACCCCGGTGGGAAAGGTCGACGAAACCCAAGCGGTCGACGGCGAGGCGGCGTTGTTCGCGCATCGGGTCGCCGTAGTGGGCCGCGACGCCGCTGTCCGGCGGGTCGGCGGCAACGGCTCCCGCGAGACCGAGGAGTGGGCTGGCATAAGCGTCGGTATCGGTGGCAGTCACGCCTTCGAGATTACGGGCTCCGAGCCGAGCCGGGGTGCCACCGCCGCCTGCGTCCCAGGCGACAACCCGCTGAGGGCAGTCCAGCCCGGTCATTTCGAACAGTTCGTACAGGAGCCGAAGATCGCGAGATGGCGTACGTCCATGGTGAAGCCGTGGCGTTCGCGGAGCCCGTCCGACAGCGGCTCGATCTCCGCCGACGCCACCTCGATCACCCGACCGCACGAACGGCAGACCAGGTGGGCGTGGTCAGGCGTACTGATCGCGTGGTAAGTCGGCGCCCGGTCGCCCAGGTGTGCGTGGCTTACGAGCTGGAGCTCCTCCAGCAGTTCGAGCGTGCGGTAGATCGTCGACATGTTGACGCCGCTGGCCTTCTGCCGGACGACGGTGAGGATCTTCTCCGGCGTCGCGTGGCCCAGCTCCTCGACCGCCTCGAGCACGAGTTGCCGCTGCGGGGTCAGCCGAAATCCCCTGGCCCGCAGCTCCTCGTGCAGGTCGGAGCCGCCAGGAAGGTCGCCATGCGGTCGGTCACCCATCGGCAGAAATTCTAGGCCGTGTCCACCGGCCGATGTGATCATGCCGGTCGCGCCCCTACGAGCAGCACGTACGAATGTCAGGAAACGGGCGCAGCCCGCTCGAGCCGACCCCACAGGTGGGACTGCATACCTTCGCCGACCGCCGCCATGTCGAAGGCCCACAGCAGCGCACCGTCGACCAGGCCGTACAGGCGGCGCCCCGCGTCGTACTCCTTGGCCGTCGCCGTCCGCGCCACCAGATCGGTCGCAAGCTCGATCTTGGCTCCGTCGATCTGGCCGTACCACACCTCGGCCACACCGGTGGGGTGTGCGAGGACGACCTCGAGCCCGCCGTCAGGCTGGGGACGCCAGAAACCGGTCTCCATCGCCAGCGGACGGACCGCGGTGCCTTCGGAGTCGAGCAACCAGGAGCGACTCGTGTAGTAGAGGAATGGCTTTCCGTTGTGGCTGAAGACCACTTCGTGGCCGAACTCGAACGGCTCGATGGTGGAATAGTCGCCGTGCCCACGCCCCTCCCAACGGCCGAGCAGGAAGGCGAGCGGTACGCAGTCCGGGTGCAGGTCGGGCGGGATCTCGAATGGCGTCGGCGTTGCCATGATGATCAGGCTCTGGCTCCGGTGTCGGTGGTGCTCTCGATCCGTGCGCTGGCGGTACTTCCGCTGACGTTCCGTGTCCGACCGGTTCGTCCGCCGCTGGCTCCTCTGCCGCTGCCCCCACTTCGGGCGGTTCCGGACGCGACGGCGCGGGTCGCCGCCGGTCCGCGCTCAGGCCGGCGGACCAGCCGGAACAAAACGAAGATTCCGGCGACTCCGATGGCCAGCACGGCCAGGATGAGCAGTCCGGCGAACACCGATTCGATCACGATCCAGGAGTTTAGTTGCGCCCCGGCGGCCGACCGGCGACGCCCCGGCGGCCGACCGGCGACGCCCCGCCATGTGTCAGACAGTGAACCCGCGGGCGCGCGTGACCGTACATCCTGCGTAATGTTCGCCTATCGCGATCATGACGCTGGGTCGCCGGTGCCCTGCGTACGATGTGGTACGACAAGCTCGCCTGAGCCCTCGACCGTGGGGGAGCAGCATTCGTCGCAGGATCAGCGGGGATGTGCGTGGCAACCCGTAGCCCGCCATGCGGCAACCTCGTTGGTTCACGGCACGTCAGTACCAACTGAATCACGGTGAACTGACCGACGGCCGACTGACCACTGTGAAGTGACCGACTGTCTGGACAGCGCAGGGCTGCCGCCCGCGGCACACGGTACGAGGACGCAAGGAAGCCATGAGCTATTACCGCGCCGATGATGAGTTGCGCTCGATCAACCTGCGCGAGGACGATGACTCGCGAGGGCCACGCGGAGATCGCCGCAAGAAGAAGACCCGCACGAAGACGGTTCTCCTGGTCCTGCTCTCCCTGCTGCTCATGCTCAGCGGAGGGATTGTCCTCACCGGCTACATGCTGTCGGAAAAGTTCGGCGGCCAGATCGACCGGTTCTCCGCGTTCTCCCAGCTCCCGGAGAAACTCCGCCCGAAGAAGCCCACGGGCGCGGGGGCCGATGCCGTCAACATTCTGCTCGCCGGCAGCGACGCGCGCACCGACGACGACTCCGGTACGACCGGCCAGGGCAAGGGTGACGCCTGGAAGAGCGGCGGCCAGCGCAGCGACACGATCATGATTCTGCACATCACCGGCGACCGGAAGAGCGCCTACCTGATCTCGCTCCCCCGTGACTCCTGGGTGGAGATTCCGGGACGAGGAAACAACAAGATCAACGCCGCGTACTCCTTCGGTGGCCCTCCGCTCTACATCCAGACCGTCGAGAAGCTCACCGGGCTACGCATCGACCATCTCGCCGTGATCGACTGGGCCGGATTCAAGGCACTCACCGACGCCCTCGGCGGCGTCCAGATGACGTTCGACGACGACACGCGCTTCGCCAGCGGGAAGTACTACAACGCCGGCACGCACACCCTCAGCGGCGAAGAGGCCCTCGACTACGTACGTGAGCGCAAGACGCTGCAGCGTGGCGACTTCGACCGGATGGCGCGACAGCAGAACTTCCTCCGCTCGCTGATGCGTCAGACCCTCTCCAACGGCACGATCAGCAACCCGTTGAAACTGGGCCGCGCACTCGACGCGATCACGCAGAACCTCTCCGTCGACGAGGAGTTCACGACCAAGGCGATGCGCGACCTGGCTCTCGACATGCGAAGCCTGCGGGCAAGCAGCGTGACCTTCATGACCGCCCCCACCAAGGGCACCGGCATGGAAGGCAGCCAGTCGGTTGTCTACCTCGACGACGCGAAGGGCGCCGCGCTGTGGAAGGCCGTCCGGGCGGACAGGATCGGCCCCTGGCTGCAGAAGAACGGCTCACAGGAAGATGTCCTGGGCGACGAAGTCCGCTAACTGATCGGCGCCCGGCATCCACGCTGTCGGCGTTGTCCTCCTCGCCGATACGAACCCCAGTATCGGCTTTGTCGTCCGCCTTGCCAGCGCGGCCCCGGGCGCCGATCAGCGTGTCAGATCTTTCAGTCAACTTGTGCGCGCCTAACCTCAGTACGCGCCGTCGCGGCTGAGGACGGCGCCCACGGTCTTGGCGAGGATCACCAGATCGGCTGACAGTGACCAGTTCTCGACGTAGTAGAGGTCGAGGCGTACGGAGTCGTCCCAGGACAGGTTCGACCGACCCGACACCTGCCAGAGGCCGGTGATCCCGGGGCGTACGAGCAGCCGGCGGCGGACGTCCTCGCCGTACTGCTCCACCTCTCTCGGCAGCGGCGGCCGCGGACCGACCAGACTCATCTCGCCGCGCAGGACATTGAACACCTGCGGCAACTCATCGAGGGACAGCTTGCGGATCACCCTGCCCACCCGGGTGATCCGCGGATCGTTGCGAATCTTGAAGAGCACACCGTCGTGCTGGTTGTCGGCGTGGAGTTCGGCGAGACGTTGCTCGGCGTCGACCACCATCGAACGGAACTTGAAGCACGGGAACTCCTTGCCGTGCACCCCCACCCGTGTCTGCCGGAGGAACACCGGACCGCGGTCGTCGAGTTTGATGGCGATGGCGATCAGCACCAGGAGTGGAGCGGCCAGGATGGCGAGCAGGACGGCCGCCACCCAGTCGAAGATGTTCTTGACGATCCGGCGGGCGCCCTTGAACTCGGGCTCCTCCACGTGCAGCAGTGGCAGACCGGCAACCGGCCGGACGTGGATGCGTGGACCGGCGACGTCGGTCAGGCTGGGTACGACGACGAGATCGACACCGGAGCCCTCCAGAGACCACGACAGCCGGCGTAGCAGCCGGGACGACCGCCCGGGGAGGGCACTCACGACCACCGTGTCGATGCCGCCGCGTTCGACGGCCTCCCGTACCTCGTCGAGGTAGCCCAGGATCGGCAGACCCTGGTCGGCCACCTCGTCCCCGGGATCCTTCGACAACCGCGGAAGGCAGGCGCCGACCACGGCGAAACCCATGTGCGGCTCCCGCTTGATGACCTCGAGGAGTTCGGCCACACCGGCCGGCATGCCGACGAGGAGTACGCGATGGACGAGGCGGTCCCGGCGATGGAGCGCATGGAGCACCTTGCGTGCGCCGAATCTGCCGAGCAGCACGACCATGGTGCCGAGGGGGAACGCCGTCGCGAGAAACCCGCGGGACAACTCGATCTTACCGAGGTAGCACACGATCGCCACCAGGCCAGCCGCCAGCACGCTGCTCGAGAGGACGAGCTTGTACTCGTCGGTGCCCGATCCGAACGTGCGGGGCGAATAACCGCCGCGGACGGCCAGGACACCTACCCAGGCGCCGGTCAGCGCGAGGGCGACGAACGTGTAGGGAACACCGCCGAGGTTGGCTCCGCGCCACGCACCTGCGATCTCGGTCTCGACGACCCTGAAGCGTACGAGAGTAGCCGCGAGCGTCGCGGCGCCGATGAGTCCGAGGTCGAGGACCGCGACGGCGAGAGCGAACCAGCGCATGCCGCGTGCCGCCATGCCACGCGGCGGTCGCCGGTGGGCGGCGTCACCCGCCATGTCCCCGTCGCCGAGACGTGCGCCCGGCTCCTTCAGTATCGCCATTCCGCTGCGATGTCCCCCAGCGTTCGTCCTCGTCCGACCTGCGATGCGGTGGTCGGGTTGCCCAGCCCGTGCACGGCCGGATCATCGTCGAGGTCGCGGCACCGATCGGTCAAGGTGGTAGGAAACACCGTAAACCCTCCGGAGACGCCAGGCAGGTGGACGCGCTCCGGTGTGTGACGGTGCGCATTGCGTATGACGAAATGCCTGGGTACGCACGACTGTTGCGTCTGGTCGACCGATCGGGCACTGCGGGGCCGACGGCCCAGGCTCGTCCCCGGAAGCGGGGTCCGGACGGCGTATCGTCGGCGAAGGCATCCGCCGGAGAGGGGTGGCACACACGATGGCGCATCGGGCTGTCGTCACCGGTGGCGCCGGTTTCCTCGGCAGCCACCTGTGTGAGCGGCTGTTGGACGAAGGGTTCGAGGTCATCTGCCTCGACAACTTCCTCACCGGACGCCCCGACAATGTGGCTCAGCTGATCGAGCGGGACGGTTTCCGGCTCGTCCGCTGCGATGTGAGCGACTTCATCCACGTGCCCGGTCCGGTGGACGCCGTCCTGCACTTCGCGTCACCGGCCTCTCCCGTCGACTACCTCCAACTGCCCATCCACACGCTGAAGGTGGGTTCGGTCGGAACCCTGCACGCGTTGGGTCTCGCCCGCGACAAGGGGGCGCGGTTCGTTCTCGCGTCCACCTCCGAGGTCTACGGCGACCCGCTCGAGCATCCGCAGCGCGAGGAGTACTGGGGCAACGTCAATCCGGTCGGTCCGCGTGGCGTCTACGACGAGGCCAAGCGGTTCGCCGAGGCCCTCACCGTGGCCTACCGGGCGACCCACGGCCTCGACACGGCAATCGTCCGGATCTTCAACACGTTCGGCCCGCGACTACGCCCGAACGACGGCCGCGCGATCCCGACCTTCATCCGGCAGGCGTTGCGCGGCGAGCCGCTGACCGTCGCCGGTGACGGGAGCCAGACCCGGTCCATCTGCTACGTCGACGACATGGTGACGGGCATCGTCTCGATGCTGCACTCGACCCACGCCGGACCGCTGAACCTCGGCAACCCCCATGAGCTCTCCGTCCTCGCGCTGGCGCGGTGGATCCTCGAACTCGTCGGGTCGGCGTCGGACATCGAGTTCGTATCTCGCCCGGAGGACGACCCGCGGATCAGGCAACCCGACATCTCCCAGGCCCAACGGCTGCTGGGATGGGAGCCCAAGATCACCGTGGAGGACGGCCTCCGGCGCACGATCGCGTGGTTCCGCGACCACCCCGAACTGGTCTGACGGAACGCTGCTCGCCTGGCAGCCCGGCCGATCTAGTAGGTACCTAGTAGACTGCTGCCATGAGCGCGCAGCCATCCGACTCGGACGCTACGGTCACGGTCACGGAGCTGAACCAGCGGACCACAGCGGTTCTTCGTCGGGTCAAAGCAGGTCATACCCTGCCCATCACCGAGCGCGGAAAGATCGTGGCATTTCTGACCCCGCCGCCACCGACCGTCACCGGTAACCCGACCATCGACCGATGGATCGCCGAGGGCCGCCTCACGCCCCAGGCAGTTCCAGGAACGATCCTCGACCTGTTGCCGATGCCAGAGCCGAGCGAGGACGGGTCCAGTCTTTCTGCCGAGATCGTCGCCGAACGCGACCGGGCAGCGGGCGACGAGTGATCTACCTGGACACCTCCGCCGCGGCAAAGCTCGTCCACACCGAGGCCGAGTCCGCTGCCCTCACCCTCTATCTCGCCGAACGACTGACCACGCCCCTCGTGTCATCGGTGCTGCTGTATCCCGAGCTCGTCCGCGCCGTCACTCGCCACCAGCCAGCCCTGCTGCCACGCGCGGTCGCGTTGTTCCAGCGCATCATGACCGTGCCGATGTCGAGCGACATCGTGATCGACGCCGCGAGTGTCGGAACGCCACAACTTCGGACCCTCGACGCGCTGCACCTGGCCACCGCTGCCACAATCGCGCGGGGACTCGACGCCTTCCTGACCTACGACAAACGCCTGGGCGACGCCGCCGGCTCTACCGGGCTTGCGGTGGCAGCGCCAGCGTAGGTCGGGAACGGACGAGCAACCATGCAGGCGCACGTTGTCGGAGGTTCCTCGGGGTAGAGCCCCGACAAACCTCCGACAACCTTGCCGATCTGGACCGTCAAGCGGACGCGGTGAGGGCCAGCTCCACCTCGGCGACCGTGCCGAGCTTCGCTTCCACCGAACCCTCGGCGGTAACGCTCTTCGGCGCGAGCGCCCGCACCGTCCACGTGCCCGGCGCGGCGAAGAACCGGAACACGCCGTCATCGCCGGTGGGCACCTCGGCGGTGAACTCGCCCGACCCGTCGAGCAGGCGTACGTACGCCCCCTTGACGGGCTGCGCGTCACGCCGCACGACGCCCTGGATCACCGCTTCCTTCGCCAGGTTGACCCCGGCGAGAGCGGCACCGCCCACCGGCGCGCCGCAACTGTCGTTGGCACTCATGAAGCCTCCCCAGGCTGGTCGCCGAGCGAGACGGGCACGCCGACCAGCGAGCCGTACTCCGTCCAGCTTCCGTCGTAGTTCTTCACGTTGGCCTGGCCGAGCAGCTCGTGCAGCACGAACCAGGTGTGCGAGCTGCGCTCGCCGATCCGGCAGTAGGCGATGGTGTCCTTGCCGAAGTCGACACCGGCCTCGCCGTAGATCTCCTTCAGCTCGTCCTCGGACCTGAACGTGCCGTCCTCGTTGGCCGCCTTGCTCCACGGCACGTTCACCGCGGTCGGGATGTGCCCGGCCCGCTGAGCCTGCTCCTGCGGCAGGTGCGCCGGGGCGAGCAGCTTGCCGGTGTACTCGTCCGGCGACCGCACGTCGACCAGGTTGCGCTGCCCGATGGCGTCGACCACCTCGTCGCGGAACGCCCGGATCGCCAGGTCGGGGTCCTTCGCGACGTACTGCGTGGCCGCCCGCGACGGCGCCTCCTCGACGAGGGCCCGGCTGTCGAGCTCCCACTTCTTCCGGCCGCCGTCGAGCAGCTTGACGTCGGCGTGGCCGTAGAGCTTGAAGTACCAGTACGCATAGGCGGCGAACCAGTTGTTGTTCCCGCCGTACAGCACGACGGTCTGGTCGTTGGCGATGCCGCGCTCGGACAGCAGCTTCTCGAACTGCTCCTTGCCCACGAAGTCGCGACGGACGTGGTCCTGCAGATCTTCCTTCCAGTCCAGCTTGATCGCGCCGGAGATGTGGCCCTTGTCGTAGGCGCTGGTGTCCTCGTCGACCTCGACGACGACGACCTTCGGATCGTCCAGGCGCTCTTCCACCCAGTCAGCGGAAACCAGGGACGTGTCACGGCTCATGCGGAAGCCTCCTTGCTTGGTGATTGGTGAGTGAGTGCCGACAGGGCGCGGCGACCGAGCAGGTATGCCTCGCAGCCGAGGCAGAGCCCGAATGCCGCGTTGAGGAACGCGGCGATGAGTGCGAGACCGGTGGCGACGGCGCCCAGTGTCGTCGCTCCGGACAGGTAGCCCACGATGCCCAGGACGGCGAACGCCAGCCCGACTCCCTGGGCGAACCGCGGTGGCGCCTCCGCCTCCAGTTCGGCCGGCGGGCCCAGCCGGGGCCGGACGAGCCGCGCGAAGATCAGTCCGTACGGAGACCGCCGCAGCCCGAACGCCACGCCCACCGCGAAGACGACCGCCTGGAGGGCCAGGAGCCAGGAACTGTCCGTGACGAGGACGATCGCCAGGACCACCGCGGTCACGGCGGCGGCGAACCGGAGCCCGCGCGGGTCGAGGACCGCGGCCGGCTGGCCGGTTGACCCGTGCGGGGTGGATGTTGTCGAGGTTGACATCGGCGACGGCTGAGGTCTCTGGTCCGATTCCGACATGGCTACAACGCTCCTGTGGCGAGGCGGAGGCCGGGATGAGGGAGCGGAGAATCCACGCGGGGATCCCGCTCAGGACGGCGCCACTCTGCGAACGCTCGACGCATCCGACGGATGCGGGGCAGAGACGGACTAACGCCGTCCGATCAGGACGTACGACACAGACAGGTCGACGTGCGGCAATGATCCACGGCACGTCGTTTGGTCAACAAAGTCGTACGCAACACGCTGTTCAGGCTACGGACCGTTGCCACTACTGTCACGGCCGTCTCGCATAATGGGCAGCCGCATCAGGCAATGAGACGGCCAAGGTGCCCGGCAGCACGGCAACCAAGCCACCGAAGCAACCCCTTCAGCGAACCGGCGCAGCCTTCCAGCAGTACGGCAACGGCGGGTCAGGCGATCAGCCGGCGGGAACGGAACGGCCCACGTCGGCGCTGTCGCGAGAGGCGGGTCGCCGACGCGGCCCGGCGTACGGCCTGCCCGTAGATCGCGGCCATCCGTTGGGCGTACTCCGCCGGGGTGTTCTGCTCGGCCCGCCGGCGCGCCTCGTCGCCCACCTGCTTGCGGTGGTCAGGGTCGGTGAGCAGGTCCTCCATCGCCTCGGCGTACCGCATCGCGTCGGTGGTCCCGAAGACCCCGGTGCCGGCGAGCGGCCCACTGCCGTACAGCGCCTCGTCGGCCAGAACCGTGGGCAGCCCGGCGAGGGCGGCCTCCTGCACGACCAGCCCCTGCGTGTCGGTGAGGGACGGGAACGCGAACACGTCCGCCGCGGCGTAGGCCTGGGCCACCTGGTCGGGCGGAAGCTGGCCGGTGAGGATCGTGCGGCCGACGATGCCGGCCTGGTCGAGCAACTTGTGCACCCAGCGGGGCTCGTAGACCGCGCCGACGAGGACCAGGCGGGCGGAGGGTACGACGCCGGCGAGCCGGCCGAACGCCTCGGCGAGCAGGTCGATGCCCTTCTCGTGGTTGACCCGGCCGACGAACAACACGACCTGCTCGTCGGCGTGGATGCCGTGTCGGCGGCGGAACTCCTCGCCCGAACCTGGCGGAACGCGCGGCAACGACACCCCCGCCGGGGCGAGATAGATGCGGGCGTCCTCGACGGGCAGCCGGCAGCGGGTCAGGATCGCCGGCGTCGGGACGAGTACGGCGTCGGCGTCGGCGAGCAGCAGATCGGTGCAGGCGTCGACGACCGCGTTGCGACGTTCGGTGCGCGTGCCCCCGCGGGGAATGTCCGGCTTCGGGCTGCCCAGCCGGCGGGCCGCGCAACGCGCGATCCCTGACAGGACCCGCGACGGCAACCGGTAGGCATCGGCGTACGCCCGAAGATCGGTGTGGTAGGTCTCCACCAGCGGCAGCCCCAGCTGCCGGGCGGCGAGGATGCCCAGCAGCCCGACCGGTCCGGGCGTGTGGACGTGGACCACGTGCGGCAGCCAGTGGGCCACCCGCTCGACGTGCTTGCTGCGCGGCCAGGCCGCGACGCGGTACTGCGCGACGCCACAGGGCACCGACGGCAGCCGGAAGAGCTCGACGTCACCGGTGGCCAGCTGGTCAGGGTGCCTCGGCACCACGAGCAGGCTCGCGTGCCCCTGGTCGGACATCGCCGCGGTCAGCGTCTGCAGAGCGGTCACGATCCCGTCGCGACGCGGCAGCCAGGTATCGGAGAAGTGGGCGACCCGCAGGGTCGGCCGGTCCGTACGCGCGACGAGTGCCGGGTCGAGCGGGATCACGGGTGCGACGTCACCCATACCGGCGCCGCGACGGATGCGGCACCGCCCAAGCAGTTGGCGGAGGTCCATGGACCGGCTCCTCGTGTCGGCCAGCGGTTCATCCTCAGCACACCATTCGTGAGCGTCAAGATGGCGCACTTCGGTCATGCACGGACTGGAGCAAGCTCGACTCCGGCGGTAAGCCTGGCATGGCCCCCCTCCGCGATGGTGTCGCGGGGGTGACATCTGCCGAAATCGGGGGTAACCCGACCTTTTCCGGACCTACACACCTTCCGATGGGGGTCTTATACCCCTCGAAGCGGACTCGGCAACAGTGCCACCGGCCTCTCACCAGCCGAATCGCGGGTGATGTCAGCGAAGCTTCGCCCGAGAGGAGGGTACGCCTGCCGGCATCGCGCCGGACAGTCTTGACACGATGGCTCAGGTCACGCGCTGGCCGGTGGCGCGCAGCAGGGCCGCCAGAACGTCCGGTCGCCTGGGCTGTCCCGACGCCCGGACGATGACCTTGCCGTCGGCGTCGAGGACGAAGACCGTGGGAGTACGCATGATGCGCAGGCGCCGGACCAGGTCCAGCTGGGACTCGGCGTCGACCTCGACGTAGGCCACGCCCTCCTCCTTGCCGGCCACGTCGCGCAGGAGCGCCCGGGTGGCGCGGCAGGGCGCGCAGAACGCCGACGAGAACTGCACGAGGGTCGCCCGTTCGCCGAGCTCGCCGCCCAGGTCGGCCGCGGTCAGCACCTCGACGACGCCAGCGGCCGGGGGCGCGGGAGCACCGACGTCTGCGCGCGGGGACGGTCCGGCGTCGCGGAAGCGGCCGTCGTACCGCCGCTTCGCCACACCCAGCACCGTGGCAACGGTGAGCGCGACGACGAGGACGGCGAGTCCAGTGGTCATGGGTCCAGAGTACGAGGCCGGACGAATACGCCAGAGCGGGAAGTAACCTGGCGAACCGGCCCAGGTCGCGCTGGGGTGGGCCGTTCAGCCTTCGAGCTTGACGATCGACTCGTAGCCGGGCGCGAAGATCTCGATCCGGGACACCTGGTCCGCCGGCACCGCGACCCCTCCGCTCCAGCGGACGCCCTTGTCGTACGCCACCTTCCAGCTGCCGCCGTCCCACCGGTGGCCGGACGCGTCGTAGACGACGAGCGAGCAGACGTCACCCTTCTTGACGCCGGTCAGCACGATGTCGACCTTCGTACCCCACGCGACGGGGTTCATCGTGACGACGGCGTTGACGTTCGAGTCGGGATCGACGGCCGACCACTCCACCGGCGGCGCGGTCAGGTGCGGCGTCGGAGAGGAGGGTCCAGGCGACGGCGTGCTCGGCTGCGCGGACGCGGACGGCGTCGTCGGCTGAGCCGACGGCGTGGAGAGCGCGACAGGTTGGTGCGGGGTGACCCAGCGCCCGACCGCCCAACCTCCGCCACCGACGGCGATGGCGACCAGGGCGGCGGCAACGAGGGCGGTACGCCAACGGCCGCGGCGTTCGCGCCCGCGTTCGGCGCGCACCCGCTCCTGGAGCCGTTCGAGGCCGCGTTCGTCCGGGTGCGGGAAGCCGTCGATCACCTCGTCGGCACTGACAAGGCCCAGCAGGGTGGGTACGTCGGCGAGCTCCGCCTGTGCGGCCTGGCAGTCAGGGCAGCCGGCGAGGTGTTCGCGCAGCTCCGTCGACTCGGCCGGATCGAGTGCCCCGAGGACGTCGACGCCAAGCGCCGCGCGGGCTTCCGCGCAGTTCATAGCGCTACCTCCGGGGTGATACCGCGCTCCTCGAGCAGGAGCTTGAGCTGCCTCAGTGCGTAGTAGGTGCGACTCTTGACCGTGCCCGGGGGTACGCCGAGGTTCGCCGCGGCCTCGGCGACCGAGTGACCGCGGTAGTAGACCTCCACCAGCACGTGCCGATGGTGCGGCGCGAGTTCCGCCAGCACCTCGATGACCTCCCAGGACAGCATCGCCCGATCGATGTCGTTCTCAGCGGTGGGAACGACCCGCAGAGCCTCCTCGCCGACCTCCGGCGGGCGGGCGCGGCGTGCCCGTTCACCGTCGACGACGATGTTGCGGGCGACGGTCGCCAGCCACACCCGCTGCGGGCCGCGGGCCGGGTCGAGTGACTCCGGGTGCCGCCAGGCGCGGAACAGTGTTTCCTGTACGACGTCTTCGGCCCGCTGACGGTCTCCTCGTACCAGCCGCAGGACGTAGCCGAAGAGCGCACCCGCGTGCTCGGCGTAGAGCGCGCGGATCAACTCGTCGTCGGTGGTCTCACCGCGTGACACCGCCGACCCCACACCCTTTTCACGTGTGGGCCGCTGCGGAGGTTCATTCGGCACGGGGGTGATGGTCGCACGAAACCCCGTGACGGTGCACCGGAATGATCACCGGGCGGCGGAGATCGGCCCGGCCGGCCCGCTTCCTGATCAACCGGAGTCCGTCACCGACCTCACGCACGAACCGCACCACCTACCCGCCGGCGTACGGCGGGAGGACCTCGATCCGCGCACCGGCCGTCAGGGTCACCGCAGCCGGGTCGCGGGCACCCACCGGGTCACCGTCGACCAGTACGGAACAGAGCCGGAGAACCTGCGCGAACCGGGGCCGATCGGCGTGCCGGGAGCGTACGTCGGCGAGAACGTCGGCGAGCGTCACCGCGCTGACCTGCTCCTCAGCCAGCCCGGACGCTTCTTTCGCCGCCGCCCAATAACGAACAGTGACCGTCACCTCGTGGGACACGTGGGATATCCTGCCTCCAACCGGCGGACCTGGGCGACATCGCCGTCATCGGGTTCCAGGTCCCTCATCAGCAGGGAGACGCCCCGGTGAGCACACTTCTCTTGCTGACGAACGCGCTGCAGCCGTCCGCCGAAATCGTGCCCGCACTCGGACTTCTCGCCCATCACGTCCGGGTCGCCCCGGCGGAGGCGAGTGCGCTGCTCGACGTCGGCCCGGCTGACGCGGTACTCGTCGACGCCCGCTCCGAACTCGTCCAGGCGCGCAGCCTGACCCGGGTCATTCGTACGACCGGAATCGACGTTCCCCTCCTCATCATCGTCACCGAGGGCGGTCTCGCAGCGGTGAACGCCGACTGGGGCATGGACGACGTACTCCTCCACAACGCCGGCCCCGCCGAGGTCGACGCCCGGCTGCGGGTCGGCATCGGGCGGCTCGCGCTGAAGTCTGCCGAGCAGGACCGGCCCCACGTGATCCGGCGCGGTGAACTGGTGATCGACGAGGACACCTACACCTCCCGACTCGGTGGGCGCACGCTCGACCTGACGTTCAAGGAGTTCGAGCTCCTGAAGTTCCTCGCCCAGCACCCAGGGCGGGTCTTCACCCGGCAGCAACTGCTGCAGGAGGTCTGGGGCTACGACTACTTCGGTGGTACGCGGACCGTCGACGTCCACGTGCGGCGACTGCGGGCGAAGCTCGGGCCGGAGTACGAAGCGCTGATCGGCACTGTCCGCAACGTCGGCTACCGCTTCGTCGCGCAGCAGATCGCCCAGGACGTACCCGAGGACGAGTCGGACGCCAGCGATGCCGCCGCTTCCGCGCCCCGGGTGGCTGACTCACGGGTTCCCGACGACGCCCGCACCCTCACCCACGACTCCGCGGACTGACGCGGCGGCCTCAGCCGTTGGCGTCCTCGCCGACGTCCCGCGGCCGACCAGCCGCCCCGCGGGCTGCCCCGCAGCTGGCGTGGGGATCGGCGGCGTCGGGGATCAGCTGCCTGGGGTGATCCGGCCTTCGCCGCCTTCGCGGTAGTCGGCCGCGAGGACCTTGCCGGACAACCCGGCCTCGAGGTACGCCTGCAGCGCCTGCTGGTACGTCGTACCCACGGGCGTGAAGTCGAGACCCTTCAGCGGGTACGCATCACCGCCTCGCGCCGAGAAGTCGTTCGTCGCCAGCGGGACCGCCGGTCCGTCGACCACCTGACCGTCCTCGACCAGGACCGTCCCGGCGTCGAGCACGAGCTGGCGCACCCGCTCCCCCGGCGTGACGATCTCGCCGGTGCTCTCGTCGACGACCTGGGCCTGCCGGGCCACGTCGTAGGTGAATGACAGTCCCGAGACCTGCGTGAACGCACCGGCCGCCGACGGCAGACCCGCGACCCCACGCTCCAGCAGCTGACGCAGCGTCTCCCGCGGCACCTCCGGCACCACGGCGACGAAGTTGGCGAACGGTGCCACGTCGTAGGTGTCGAGCGCGGTCACGTCACCGGCCGGGATGAGTGCGTCGTTGCGGATGCCGCCGCCGTTCTGGATGCCGACGACCGGCTCGGGCACGCCGTACTCCGCCGCCTGCTGCGCACCAGCCCACACCAGCGCGTCGGCGAGGAGGTTGCCGAGGTTGGTCTCGCCGCTGCGCACGTGGTCGCGGACGCCGTCCAGACCGACCTCGCTCTGCGCCACGACCGCCTCCTCCAGCGCGGCGACGTGCGCGGCCACCGGCTCCTCGACCCGGGCGAAGGTCCAGCTGTCCTTGCGTACGGCATCGTCGCCGGCACCGGACACGCGCACCGGCAGGCTCCGTTCCTCGTCGACTCCCAGCAGCCGACCGGAGCGATCGAAGCGGAGCACCAACTGCCCGACGTACTTGTAGTTGCCCGTCGTCGTCACCACTGGCACCTGCCGGCCGTCGGCGTCGTCCGCCCACAGTGGGTAGTTACGTTCGGCCTCGTCGCCCGGGATCAGCGCGTCGCCCTCGTCGGCGAGGATCTCGCCACCTCCCGCGCCCACCACGACATCGACGCCGCGCAGTTGCGGCACCAGCGCCAACTCGTTGTCGATGTCCTGCAGGTGGCTCACGAGCAGGATCGTGTCGACGCCCTGCTGAGTCAGCTCGCGCGCCTCGGCGTTCGCGATGCCGGCGAGGTCGGTCAGCACCTTCACCCCGCGCGGGCTGGAGATCGTCGGCAGCTCCGGCGTCGTGAGGCCGATGACGCCGACCCGCTCGCCGGCCGTACGCACGATTGTCGACCTACGGATGACGCGCTTGTCGGCGTACTCCTGCAACCTGGGTTCGGCACTCACGTCAAGGTTGGCCGACACGAACGGCAACCGGTCGTCGAACCCCGCCATGAAGTCCGCGAGGACGTCCGGACCGAAGTCGAACTCGTGGTTGCCGATCGCCGACACGTCGAGGCCCAGCCGCCGGATGGCGAGGGCGTCGTAGAAGGGCGGGCCCTGCTCGAGACTCGCCGAGAACTCCGGTCCGGCGAGGAAGTTGTCGCCACCGGAGAGGGTGAGCAGTCCACGTCGACCACCCCGCAGGTCGGCCGGCCCGAGCCGCGCGTGTTCGCGCAGGCGGTCCCACTGGGTCGCGTAGCGCGCCGCGCCGCCGTAGGCGCGTTCCTCGTCGGGTTCGATCGTGCCGTTGCCGTCGGTGTCGCCGTCGACGCCGAGCAGCTGCGACTCGTCGTCGTTGGTGTGTAGGACCGTCAGCGTGAAGTCGGCCCGACCGCCATCGGCATCCGCGCCGGCCGCCGAGCCTGTGCCGGACTCGAGGCCCGCACCAACTTCAGGGCCTGCGCCGGCTGCCGGGGCGGTCCCGAGTACACCGATCCCGACAGCTGCGATCCCGACAGCTGCGACACCTGCCACCGCACGGATCCCACGTCCACCAGCCGATCCCCTCCGCGCCATGCGGCCCTCCGCCTCTCCTCGCCAGAACGCTGAAGGCGGCGTCGCATTCGATCACCGCACGCCGTACGGTACCGACGCTGACGTCCCGTTGGCGGCGTTCGTCCACAAACCAGGGCCAGGCAGGACGGCGATCTTCGGCACGACCAGCCGTACGGTGGGGGAATGGTTGAATCGCCGGATGTCGTACGCGTCACCGGTCAACTCGCTCCCGGCGAACTCGCGGGCGTCGAGAGCCTGGTGGCGGCCGCCGCCCGCGTCGACGGTGTCCGCGCCCTCGACGAACAGGCCTCGCTGCACCTGGGCGCACCAGGATCCACCCATCTGCTGACGGGCGACCGGCGACTGATCACGGGGTACGCCCGACTCGAACGTGCTGCCGATCCTGACGCCACGCTCTCCACCGGGCCGGGACCCGACGACAGTCCGGGGACCGGCACCGCCCCAGCATCCGGCACCGCCCCAGCATCCGGCACCGCCCCAGCATCCGGCACCGCCCCAGCATCCGGCACCGCCCCGACGCCCGACGCGGTCGCCGACCTCGTGGTCCACCCCGACCACCGCCGTCGTGGCCTCGGCCGCCTGCTCCTCGACCGGTTGCTCGAGCACGCCGCCGGACGGGCAGTCCAGATGTGGGCCCACGGCCCACACCCCGGGGCCGAACGACTCGCCGCGGCGACCGGGTTCGTACCCGTCCGCGAACTCGCCTGGCTTCGGCGGCCGCTGGCTGGTCCCGATGCGCGGGCTCTTCCCGACGCACCCTCCCCCGCGGGCGTCACGATCCGGACATTCCGTCCGGGCCACGACGACGACACCTGGCTCGCCCTCAACGCGGCGGCGTTCGCGCAGCATCCGGAACAGGGCCGGTGGACACGGAAGGATCTCGACGCGCGGCTGGGCGCGGCATGGTTCGACCCGGCGGGTTTCTTCGTGGCCGAACGCGACGACCAGCCGGGTCACCTGGTCGGGTTCCACTGGACGAAGGTGCACGAAGGGGAGGTACGCGGCGACGGGCCTGGCCCGGTAGGCGAGATCTATGTCCTCGGCGTCGCGCCGGAGGCGCAGGGCGCCGGACTCGCCAAGGCCCTCGCGGTCGCCGGGCTCAGGTATCTGCGCGACCGCGGTCTGCGGACCGTCATGCTGTACGTCGAGGCCGACAACGGCCCGGCTGTCGGCCTCTACACCAGACTCGGGTTCGCCCACGCGGCCACCGACGTGATGTACCGGCACCCCTGATCAGCGCCGACCACCGGAACCGGGCCGCCGGAACCGGGCCGCCGGAACCGGACTGACCGGGAGATCCCGGTCGCGAGCTACCCCGCGTTCACACAGCGGTGTCACGATGGCAGTGTGAGTTCGCAGCTGATCCGCCCCGAGGTCGCCGAGTACGACATCGAGCCGCCGTACGACGTGTCCGGGGGCGACCTTTCCGCCGACCGGTTCCTCGACCGGGAACTGTCCTGGCTGCACTTCAACACCCGGGTGCTCGAACTCGCCGAGGACTCCCGGATCCCGCTGCTCGAACGGGTCCGCTTCCTCGCGATCTTCGCGGCCAACCTCGACGAGTTCTTCATGGTGCGGGTGGCCGGACTGAAGCGCCGGATGGCGGCCGGTGTCGCGGTCCGCGCCGCGTCCGGGCTTCTCCCCCGCGACGTGCTGGAGGCGATCTGGACCCATACGCAGGAGCTGATGATCCGCCACGCGTCCTGCTTCCACGATCAGGTACACCCGCAGCTGGCCGGCCAGCGCATCCAGATCCTGCGCTGGGCCGATCTCGACGAGTCCGCGCAGAAGCGCATGCACGACCTCTTCGGCGCGCGCGTCTTTCCGGTCCTGACGCCGCTCGCTGTCGACCCGGCCCATCCGTTCCCCTATATTTCGGGCCTTTCACTGAACCTCGCGGTCGTCGTACGCAATCCACAGACCGGCACGGAGCACTTCGCGAGGGTGAAGGTCCCGCAGATCCTGCCCCGTTTCGTGCCCGTCGACGACGGTCGCTTCGTCCCGCTCGAGGATGTCATCGCGGCCCATCTCGACCAGCTGTTCCCCGGCATGGAGATCCTGCAGCACCACACGTTCCGGGTGACCCGCAACGAGGACCTCGAGGTGGAGGAGGACGACGCCGAGAACCTCCTGCAGGCGCTGGAGCGGGAGCTGATGCGGCGGCGGTTCGGCCCTCCGGTCCGGCTGGAGGTCGAGGCCTCGATCGACCCGCACGTCCTGGATCTGCTGGTCTCCGAGCTCGGGGTCAGTCGTGCGGAGGTCTGCCACCTCACCGGGCCGCTCGATCTCACGGGCCTCTCCGCGATCGCCGACCTCGACCGGGCCGAGCTGAAGTACGCCGCGTTCGTCCCCGCCACCCACCGCGACCTCGCGGAGGTCGAGAGCTCCCACCCGCCGGACATCTTCGCCGCCGTCCGCCAGCACGAGGTGCTGCTGCACCATCCGTACGACTCGTTCTCCACCAGCGTCCTGCGGTTCATCGAGCAGGCCGCGACCGACCCACAGGTGCTCGCGATCAAGCAGACCCTCTACCGCACCAACGAGGAGTCGCCGATCGTCGACGCGCTGATCGATGCCGCCGAGGCGGGCCGGCAGGTCCTTGTCGTGGTCGAGATCAAGGCGCGGTTCGACGAGGAGGCGAACATCCGCTGGGCGCGCAAGCTGGAGCAGTCCGGCTGCCACGTGGTCTACGGCTTCATCGGGCTGAAGACGCACTGCAAGCTGTCGTTGGTCGTACGCGACGAACCCGACGGCATCCGCCGCTACGCGCACATCGGCACCGGCAACTACAACCCGAAGACGGCGCGGCTCTACGAAGACCTCGGGCTGCTCAGCTCCGACCCGGTGCTCACCACCGACCTGAACGCGCTGTTCAACCACCTGTCGGGTTACGCCCTGACAACCGAGTACCGCCGGCTGCTCGTGGCGCCGCGGACGATCCGGGACGGGCTGATCGACCGGATCACGGCCGAGGTCGACCACCAACGGGCCGGACGTCCGGCACGGATCCGGATCAAGGCCAACTCGCTGGTGGACGAGGCGGTGATCGACGCGCTCTACCACGCCTCCCGCGCCGGTGTGCCCATCGACCTGCTGATCCGCGGGATCTGTGCGCTGAAACCCGGAGTACCTGGGCTGTCGGAGACGGTACGGGTGCGAAGTATCCTCGGCCGGTTTCTCGAACACTCGCGGATCTTCTGGTTCGCCGGCGGTGGGTCACCGGAGGTCTGGACCGGTTCGGCCGACCTCATGCACCGCAACCTCGACCGTCGCGTCGAGGCGCTCGTCCAGGTCGTGGCGCCGGACCATGTAGACGAGCTGACCGACCTGTTGGATCTGGCGTTTGACGAGGGTACGGCGGCGTGGGTGCTCGACGGTGGTGGCGGTGGCTGGACGCAACATCGGGTTGACGCGGACGGTGCGCCGCTCCTGGACCTGCAGGACCATCTGATCGCCACCAAGCTCCGGCGGCGCTAGTCGTGGCGCGTGGGCGGGCAGGCTCAGGGGTCGAGACCGGGACCGAGGTCGAGCGGAAGTTCGGTGTCGACGAGGCGTACGCGGTCCCCGACCTGAGCGATGTCGTGACCGTGCGTGAGGAGGGAACGGACGTCCTCGTCACGACGTACCTCGACAGCGCTGACCTGCGGTTGTGGCGGGACGGCATCGTGCTGCGCCACCGCAGCGGTGGGCCGGACGCAGGCTGGCACCTGAAGTTCCCGGCCGCGATCGCCGACGGCGAGGGCGCGGCGGGCGCGGCGGGCGGAGGTGCGGGGCCGGACACCCGGGTGCGGTCGGAGGTACGCCTGCCCGCACGGCGCGGCGACCACCTGGACGCGCCACCCGCTGAGCTCCTCGGCCTGGTCCGGGTCGCCCTCGCCAGCGCCCAGGTCAGCCCGCGGGGGCGGATCCGTACCGAACGCACCCGCCGGACGCTCCTCACACCCGGCGGCGCCGAGCTCGCCGAACTCGCCGACGATCGCGTGACGGTCGGCCCCGCCGATCTGGATGAACGGATCCCGCATCCAGAAACGGCGTCACCACCGGGGACCCCGCATGCGACGGGCGTTCCACTCGGGGCGTTCCGAGAGCTGGAGCTGGAGGAACGCGACGGTGCGGCCACGCCTGAAGGTCGGCGGCTCCTCGACGCCGTGGCGACCCACCTGGCGGACGCCGGTGCTCAACCGCCGGCCGCAGAGTCCAAGGCCGTCCAGGTGCTCGGCGACCCGGCCAAGCTCCCACCGGCCGTGCCGCCCGTACCATCGCTGTCCCCCGACGCACCGGCGGCCGCGGCCGTGCGCGCGCACCTCGCGACGTACACCCGGGCGCTGCGGCGCGAGGATCTCCGCGTACGCCTCGATGCCGAGGACTCGGTCCACCAGCTGCGGGTGGCGACCCGCCGGCTGCGCAGCGGGCTTCGGGCGTTCCGGCCCCTGTTCGTGACCGGCTGGGAGGACGCGCTGCGTACCGACCTGCGTTGGCTGGCGACCAGCTTCGCGCCGACCCGCGACGCCGAAGTCCAGCTTGCCCGCCTGGTCGACCGGGCGGGGCGGCTACCGGACGCGGAGGCCACGGAAGAGGTCCAGACGTTCCTCCGTCGGCGCCTCGGCCGCGAGCTCGCGACCTCTCGCGGGGCAAGCCTGGCGGTGCTCGACACCGACCGTTACCTTGCTCTTCACCACCAGCTGCTCCAGGCCGCGGACGCACCCGCGACAGTGAAGGCCGCGAAGAAACCCTGCGCGGAGGTGCTGCCGCCGCTCGCGCGCCGGGCGTACGGACGACTGGAGAAGGCCACCCGCGGTCTCGACGCGGACGCGCCGGACACCCGGTGGCACGAGGTACGCATCACCGCGAAGCGCGCGCGGTACGCCGCCGAGGCATGCGCACCCGCGCTCGGCAAGCCCGCGAGGCGGCTGGCCGGCCAGCTTTCCCGGGTCACCGACGTGCTCGGGGAGCACCAGGACGCCGTGGTCGCCGCTGCCACCCTCACCCGGCTCGCGACCTCCGGCCGGGTCCCGGCGCGGGTGGCGTACTGGCTCGGCGTGCTCCACGCGGAGGAACGCGCTGCCGCCAGGGTCGCCCGAGAGTCGTTCGGCGACGTGTGGCGGGAAGCCGGCCGGCCGAGGTACCACCATTGGTTGGACGAGGAGCACTGACCCATGGACGGGCGTACGACAGGGTCCGGCGGCCGACGCGTGGTCGAGGCGGCAGGCGCCGTCGTCTGGCGCCAAGGAGAACATGAGCAGGTCGAGGTGCTGCTCATCCACCGGCCGAAGTACGACGACTGGTCGTTTCCCAAGGGCAAGCTCGAACCCGGTGAACGCGCGCAGGGTGCGGCAGTCCGCGAGGTACGGGAGGAGACCGGCGTCCACGTGCGGCTCGGCCCGGTCCTGCCGAGCGTCCACTATCCGCTCGCGAACGGGTCGGACAAGGTGGTGCGGTACTGGGCCGCCACTCCCCACGACCCCGGACGCCCGGCCGGCCCAGGTGCCACCCGCTCACGCGCCGGCCCTTCGAGCAGAGGCCCAGACACGGCCCGTTCCGACAGCGCCCACCCAGGTCCTGCCGCCCCCTCAGGTGCCGCCGCGCGCTCAGGACCCGCCGCGCGCTCAGGACCCGCCGCGCGCCCAGGTGCCGCCGCCCCTGGCACCGCTGGCACCCCCGGAGCCATGGCCAACCCGTCGTTCCAACCCAACCGTGAGGTCGACGCCTGCGCGTGGTTCGGGCGGCGCGAAGCGGCGCACCAGCTCACCCACCCTCGCGACCGCGCCCTCCTCGGCCACCTGCGCCCCGTGGCCACCCAGACCCTCGTCGTTCTCCGGCACGCCCACGCCATCGAGCGCGCCCGCTGGTCGGGCCCCGACCCCGACCGTCCATTGAGCCCGGAGGGGATCGTTGAGGCGGAGCAGCTACGGCCCACGCTCGATGCGTACGGCATCCGCCACGTGGTGTCATCGCCGGCGCGGCGGTGCGTGGACACCGTTCTCCCCGATGCCATCCGCCACGGCCTCAGCGTCGACGTCGACCCGGCGTTCGCCGAAGAGGCCCCGGACACCGTGGTGCGGGCGGCGGCGGTCGGGCTGCGGCGGGTGCGCGAGCCGACGCTGCTGTGTACGCACCGGCCGACGCTTCCGGCCATTTTCGAGGCGCTCGGTGTCACCCCGATCCCTCTCGACCCGGCCGAGTTCGTCGTCGTACACCTCCACGACAACGCCCCATTCGCGGTGGAGCACCCAGACGGGAAATGATCACGCTCTGCGTGATCATTTCCGTTCTCCGCCTCCGCCCGCGCAGGAGGCGGCGGCCTCGACAGCCGGCGCGCCGGCAAGCGCACCGGACCGGCAGTTCACGTGACGTCCGCCACAGCGTCGCGCAGGCGTCACGGTTCCGCCGGCCGACGTTCACCCTTCGTTCACGCGAGCCGGGGAGCGGTTTCACCTGTACTGCCTACGTTCCGTGGTGACCGCGTATTTCCATTGACCCGAAGGGCAAGGGCAAGAACGTGAACCACAACCGGTTCGCCGCATTCGCGGCTGCCGCTCTGGGTGGCGCCCTGGTGCTGGCCAGCTGCGGCGGGCAGAACACCGGATCCGAGTCCACGACCGGCGAAGGCGGCCAAGGCTCCGCTCTCTCCGGCGAGGTCCGCGTGGACGGGTCGTCGACCGTTCAGCCGCTGACGGCGGCCGCGGGCGAGCTTTTCAAGGAGCAGGAGTCGGGGGTGAACGTCTCCGTCGGCACCAGCGGCACCGGCGGCGGATTCAAGAAGTTCTGCGCCGGCGAGACCGACATCTCCGACGCGTCCCGCCCGATCAAGGACGAAGAGAAGGCGGAGTGCGAGAAGAACGGCATCGAGTACGCCGAGGTGCAGGTGGCCAACGACGCACTCACGGTGGTCGTGAACCCGGAGAACACCTGGGCCGAATGCCTGACCGTCGAGCAGCTCAACGCAATGTGGGCGCCTGAGGCCGAGAAGAAGGTCACCACCTGGAAGCAGGTCGACCCGACGTTCCCGGCCGAGAAGCTCGACCTCTACGGCCCGGGCACCGACTCCGGCACCTTCGACTACTTCACCGACGAGATCAACGGCGAGGAGGGTGCCTCGCGGGCGGACTACAACGCCTCCGAGGACGACAACGTGCTCGTGCAGGGCGTCGCGGGCAGCAAGAGCGCACTGGGTTACTTCGGTCTCTCGTACTTCGAGGAGAACTCCGACAAGCTGAAGGCCGTGAAGATCGACGGCGGCAGCGGATGTGTCGAGCCCTCGATCGAGACCGCACAGGCCGGTGACTACGCCCCGCTGGGCCGTCCGCTGTTCATCTACGTCGCCAAGAAGGCGTACGCCGACAAGCCACACGTCAAGGCGTTCGTCGACTTCTACGTCAAGAGCGACGAGGAGATCACCGAGCTGGCGAAGTTCGTCCCGCTCAACGACGAGCAGCGCACCACGGCGCAGGATGCGGTCGCCGGGATCAGTGGCGCCTGACATCCTGCACGTGCCGGGCGCTGGTACCGGTATCCACCCTGCCACGGAGGATCGTCCGACCGTGACGACAACAGCAGCCGCCGGTGGGGGTGCGACTCGCGAGTCGCACTCCCGCCGCGGCAACTCTTCCCCGTTGCGCTCCTCGAGCCCGAGGTACGGCGAACGGATCATCAAGGCCGTCCTGGCCGGCGCCGCGGCGCTGTCGATCGTGATCACGGTCGGGATCGTGGTGTCGTTGCTCGTGCCCGCCGTGGAGTTCTTCGGCCAGGTCTCGGTCGTCGAGTTCCTCACCGACACCAGGTGGGCACCGCGGTTCTCCAACCCGAGCTTCGGCGTCCTGCCTCTCATCACCGCGACGGTCTGGGCGACCGTGATCGCGCTGGCCGTGGCGATTCCGTTCGGCCTCGGCGCCGCGATGTACCTCAGTGAGTACGCCTCGGCGGGCGCGCGCCGGATCCTCAAGCCGATTCTCGAGGTCCTCGCCGGGGTTCCGACCGTGGTGTACGGATTCTTCGCGCTCGAGTTCGTCAACCGGATCTTCTTCCGCGAGATCCTCGGCCTGCCGTTCGGGACGTTCAGCGTGCTCTCTGCGGGGCTCGTGATGGGCGTCATGATCATCCCCACGGTCGCCTCGCTGTCCGAGGACGCCATGTCGGCCGTGCCGCTCAGCATGCGGCAGGGTTCGTACGCCCTCGGCGCCAACCGGATGCAGACGACGCTCCGGGTGGTCTTCCCCGCCGCACTGTCGGGGATCGTCGCCGCGGTCGTGCTCGGCATCTCCCGTGCGGTGGGCGAGACGATGATCGTCGCCATCGCCTCGGGTCAGCAGCCGGTGATGCTGCTCAACCCGGTCGAGGGCGGCCAGACGATGACGGGTTTCATCGCCCAGGCGGCGCTCGGTGACAGCCGGGTCGGCTCGGTGGAGTACAACACCCTCTTCGCCGTCGGCCTGCTGCTCTTCGTGATGACGCTGGTCGTGAACCTCGTCAGCATCAGCCTGGTCCGACGGTTCCGGGAGGCGTACTGATGGCCGCTGTCACAACCACCGCCGGTGGTGCCGCGCTCGGCCGGGCCAGCGGCGGTGAACGGAGCGCGAAGTCGCTGGTGTTCCTGGTCGCCTTGTGGCTGAGCCTCTTCTTCGCCTTCGCGTTCCTGCTGACGCTGATCATGACGACGCTCATCGACGGGCTCCCGCGCCTCGACGCGACGCTGTTCACCAACTACACATCGTCGTTCGCCGAACGGGCGGGGGCACGGGCCGCGGTCCTGGGTTCGCTCATGGTCGTGGGCTTCTGCGCACTGCTGGCCGTGCCGCTCGGCGTCGCCGCCGCGATCCACCTCGAGGAGTTCGCCGACCGGCACCGGTGGTACAACCGGCTGTTCGAGCTCAACATCGCGAACCTCGCAGCCGTACCGTCGATCATCTACGGCATGCTGGCGCTCGGCTTCCTCGCCGTCCTCGGCGTCGCCAACAAGAACATCGTCATCGGCGGCTCACTCGCCCTCGCGCTGCTGATCTTGCCGGTCATCATCATCACGGCCCGCGAAGCGCTCCGCGCCGTACCCGCCGAGATCAAGGAAGGGTCGCTCGCCCTGGGCGCGACGGAGTGGCAGACCGTGTGGCGCCAGACCCTTCCGGCCGCGCTGCCCGGCATCGCCACCGGCACCATCATCGCCTTGTCGCGTGCCATCGGCGAAGCCGCTCCCCTGCTGCTGCTCGGTGGGCTCGTGTTCGTCACGTACGACCCCAACGGCCTGCTCAGTGGCTTCACGACCCTGCCGATCCAGATCTTCAACTGGGTCCAGCTCCCGCAGGCCGACTTCAAGACGGTCGCCTCCGCGGCGATCATCGTTCTCCTGGCGATCCTGCTGGCGATGAACGGCCTCGCCATCTACATCCGCAACCGCTTCCAGCGCCGCTGGTGATCCCGACAACGATGAGGGCTTCTCACATGGCACACAGGGAACCCATGACACCCACGCACCCGACCTCGACGGCGTCGAGCAGCGACAGCGCCGTGGAGCAGGGCGGCGAAACCGCGGCCGGTCAGGGCAGCACTGCCAGTCCGGTGGACCGCGCCGGGGCCAACGGCACCGGCACCGGCACCGGCACCGGTCAGCGGTACGTCGAGCCACCGCCCCTCACGGAGCATCAGTTGCCGACCACTCCGGCCGCGGTGATGGAGTGCCGCAAGCTCAACGTCTTCTACGGTGCGTTCCATGCCGTCCACGACGTGGACCTTCCGTTCGGCCACAACGAGATCACCGCGCTCATCGGACCGTCCGGATGTGGGAAGAGCACGGTCCTGCGGTGCCTCAACCGGATGAACGACCTGATCCAGGGCGCCCGCGTCCAGGGTGAGGTGACGTTCCGGGGAGAGAACGTCTACGGCGCCGGGGTCGACCCGATCGAGGTACGCCGCCGGGTCGGCATGGTGTTCCAGAAGCCGAACCCGTTCCCGAAGTCGATCTATGACAACGTGGCGTATGGCCCCCGGGTGACCGGCATGAAGGTCGACGACATGGACGCCGTGGTCGAGGAGGCGCTGCGCGGCGCGGCCCTGTGGGACGAGGTGAAGGACAAGCTCAACCAGAACGCCTACAGCCTGTCCGGCGGCCAGCAGCAGCGGCTCTGCATCGCCCGGACCATCGCCGTTCAGCCCGACGTCATCCTGATGGACGAGCCGTGCTCCGCTCTCGACCCGATCGCCACCGCGCGGATCGAGGACCTCATGCAGTCGCTGCGCGAGCAGTACACGCTGGTCGTCGTGACGCACAACATGCAGCAGGCGGCACGGGTGTCTGACCGTACGGCGTTCTTCACCGCCCGGCCCGACGAGACGACCGGCAACCGGACCGGCATGCTGGTGGAGTTCGACACCACGTCGAAGATCTTCTCGAACCCGTCGGAAAAGGCGACCGAGGCCTACATCACCGGCCGCTTCGGCTGACCCACCGGAGCGTTCGCCCGAGTCGGGCACTTCGACAGTCGCGGCGTGCCCGGGGCCTGCCGCCCTGCCAGCGCCCGGCGACAATGACCACGCTTCCCGGCGACAATGACCACGCTGCCCATGCCTGTGTCAGCCGGCACAGGCGTCGACACCTCGCAAGGGTGCACTCGCCTGGTCGGCAAGGCCTCTCCCCGCCCGCTACGCCGCCCTCGTGCTCGCAGAGGCTCGGCTGAACGCTGACCGGATCCGCTTGGCGAGCTGCGTACGACGCTCCGGACCGAGGTCGGCCCAGGTCAGCCGGACGACCTCCAACCCGAAGTGCTCTCGCAGGGCATCCTCGCGCAGCTTCTCCCGCCAGACGACCTCGCCAGGGTCCGCATCATTGCCTAGGTCGCGGTAGTACTTTCGCCGGCCGTCGAACTCTACGACTGTCCCGTACTCCCGGAAGAGGAAATCCGTTCTGGCGACGACGGATCCATCGCGCGTCCGGAAGACAGCTTGCAGCTCGGGCGTGGGGAGGCGAAGCTCGTCGAAGGCGACGCGAGCAAGCGACTCGCCCGGGCTCTCGCTGCGACCGTCCGCGAACGCAACGACCCGACTGGCGGTCCGCGAGCCGGCCCAGTCGCGGCAGGCGAGGAGTTCGGTCACGAGCTCGCTCCGCTTCGCACCTCGACGGAGGCCGCAGTCGGCTACGACGACGCCGGCGTCGAACGAGGAAAGGCGCGCGAGGTCCAGCACAGTCCGAGCCACACTCGTCACCGCTGGCCCGTCCACCCGCAGCAATGCCGAGCGGACCTCGACAAGGTGTCGGCGGTTGGGGGACATGGTCTCGTACGTGTGCGCGTCGATGTAGACGCCGCGGCGAATACGGCGCCACTCACCGGAGCTGACCAGCCGCTGGATCTCCCTGTCGCTTACGCCGGCAGCCAGCGCCTGGGGCCGGGTGAAGAGTCCTCCGCCGGCAGCGATGGAGGTCACCGGCAGCCGGCCATGGATGAATTCGGTCATGCGGCAGACGATGGCTCTTCGCTGTCTGGCACATGCGGTCGTGCAGAAGACCTGTGGAGAACCTTGCCGGTGCGTCACCTGTGGAAGAAACCGAGCGCTGATGCGGCAAGGGTCAGCGGCAGTGACGCACCGTTTCGGCGCGAACGCTCAGATCCGCCACCAGTGACCACACCGCCCAGGTGAGCCACCCCGCCGCCACGCCGCCCAGGTCGGCCACCTTGGTGGCCCCACGCCGCCCAGGTGAGCCATCTGTTGCCATGTCAGCCAGGCAAGCGGCCAGGTCAGCCAGGCGGATGTCAGCCGGGCAAGGTGCCGACGCCTGTGAGGAGACCACTGACCAGCTCAGCGTGGTCATTTGCGCCGGCTGCGGACCAGCACCGGCAGCCAGTGGAGCTCGCCCGACGGATGGAGCTTTGCTCATGTGTGCCAGCCAAAGTGCCGCAGCTATGGAGCCAGGCAGATGGGCCGGGCCTACGGGAGGAAGAGGCGGGCGAAGGCGTACACCAACGCCGCTACCGCCGCCGACATCGGGATGGTGAGCACCCAGGCCCGCAGGATGTTGCCCGCCATGCCCCACCGAACCGCGGAGAGACGGTTGGTCGCGCCGACACCCATGATCGCCGAGCTGATCGTGTGGGTCGTCGACACCGGGGCATCGAGACCGATGGCCATCACGTAGAGCACGCTCGAGGCGGTCGTCTCCGCCGCGACGCCCCGCGCCGGGTCGAGCTTGATCACCCGCCGTCCGAGGGTACGCATGATCCGCCAACCGCCGGAGTAGGTGCCGAGCGCGATCGCACCCGCCGCGGACAGCTTCACCCACAGCGGCACATCCGTACCAGTGTGAAGGTCGGCCGTGACGAGAGCCAGGACGATGACGCCCATCGTCTTCTGGGCGTCCTGGAGCCCGTGACCGAACGCCATGGCCGCCGCCGACACCGACTGGCCAGCGCGGAAGTGTCGGTTGACCTTGTTCGGGCTGGTCCTACGGAAGATCCAGAGCAGTCCGACCATGACGAGGTAGGCCAGGGTGAAGCCGAGCAACGGCGACATCACCATCGGGACGACGACCTTGTCGAGGATCACGTCCCAGTGCACCGTCACCGAGGCGGCCATACCAGCTCCGATGAGCCCGCCGATGAGGGCGTGCGATGACGACGATGGCAGCCCGAGCCGCCAGGTGAGGAGGTTCCAGGTGATCGCACCGATCAGGCCGGACAGGACGACGGTCATGCCGTGCGAGTCGACGCTCGGCGTGATGATCCCGCTGCCGATCGTGCTGGCGACACCTTCGGAGACGAGCGCGCCGGCGAGGTTCATCACGGCGGCGAGGGCGAGGGCGACGCGAGGGGTCAGTGCGCGGGTCGAGATCGAGGTCGCGATCGCGTTGGCCGCGTCATGGAAGCCGTTGGTGTAGTCGAAGACCAGGGCAATCGCGACGACCGCCACGACGAGGGCAAGCTCCATACCGCCTGCTCACGACTCCTTGACGGCGATCTGCTCGACCGTGTTGGCGACCTTCTCGAACGCGTCGACAGCCAGCTCGAGCTGCTCGACCACGTCCTTCAGTTTGAGGACGGTCAGGGCGTCGTACGCACCGCTGAACAGCTTCGCGACCATCTGCCGGTGGATCTGGTCGCCGAGGTTCTCGAGGCGGTTGATCTCGATCCAGTACTCCTCGAGGTGGCGCATCGTCCGCAGCCGCGGCATCGCCTCGGCCGTGAGATCGGCCGCCCGTTGGAGCACCTCGACCTGCTCCTCCATGCCTTCGGGAAGGATGTCGAGCTCGTAGACCGCGATGGCGTCGACCGCGGCCTCCATGTAGTCCATGACGTCATCGAGGCCGGCGGCGAGGCGGTAGATGTCCTCCCGGTCGAACGGCGTCACGAAGGTCGAGTTGACCCGCCGGATGATCTCGTGGGTGGCTTCGTCGCAGCGGTGCTCGGCGTCCTTCATCAGCCGAGCGGTGACCGTGCGGTCGTTGTCGTCGACCAGCAGTTCGGCCAGCAAACGGGCGCCGTCGACGAGGTTCGCCGCGGACTTGGCGAACAGATCGTAGAACGTCGTGTCTACCGGTGTGAGTCGGAAGCGCACGGCGAACTCCTGTCGAAGTCTTCGTGTCCGGTCCAGCGATGGCCCGGGCCAATGCTAGGGGGGTTGTCAACGGTGGGTCACGACGGCCACGAGGTCGAGGGCGCCGACGACCACGACCAGTGCAGCGGCACAGACAGTGAACCCACCCCGGGCGAGCAGGACCGCAGCAGGGCCTCCCATCAGACCGCGATATGCACGATGAGTAACCACCCAGGCGGGAACAGTGAGTGCAAGGACGACGAATCCGGCGATAGCCGCCCACAGTCCCGTAGCCGAGGAGCTGCGGATCAGCAGGGCCCCGTTGACCGCGAGCGCGAGCAGGGTGCGGTTCCAGGCCATGGCCGTGCGCTCCAACTGGGCGGCCTGGTCATAGACCCGGGTCGCGGCCCTGTCGCCCGCCGGTCCGGCCGCCCTCATTCGTGCCCCCACCCCGACCACTGACCCATCCGAAGATCCACTTGCCCTACCCGAAGACGACGAGGGCGATCACGGCCAGCGACACCACCAGCGCTGATGCGGCGAGGCCGAGTGGCATCAGAGTGGGTGGGAGGGGCGCATCCCGGCGCATGGCGGCGACGTTGGCCCGCCACCTGACGTACGCGCCGATCGACGCCGCGATCCCCGCGACTGCGAGGACGCTGCTGATCAGGCGCCGGACCCGCAGATCCTCGACGGCTGTGAGGAACTGCATCGCCGCGACGCTCGCGGCATCCAGGGCGAGCGCGGTACGGACGTAGGCGAGGAAGGTCCGCTCGTTGGCGAGGGTGAACCGGTAGTCGGGCTCGCGGACGCCGGGATCGTCCACACCGGCAGGCTCACTGCTGGCGTCCGCGGTGCCGGCCGTGTCACTGCTGGGGGTCGCGGTGCTGGCAATGTCGGCGTTGGCGGGGTCGGTGTTGGCGCGGTCGGTGTTGCCCCCGTCGGCGTTCTCGGCGCCGGCCTTTCGGACGCGGGCGCTGTGTGCGGACGAATCTTCGCCGGACGGATCACCGGCTCCGCCAGCCGTCCTCGCGTCCTCGGCCACGGTCCCATCCTCGCACCCGAGAACGTTCGATGATCCCAAGCGGGACAGGGCGCGTCGCCGCGACCTCGCCCGCGCGATCGCCGCATGTCGCCTCGGGACACTATGGTCAACAGGAAAGGCTTCGACACGGCAGCGGCACCACCGCCACCAGGACCACCGCCACCAGGACCACCGCTACCAAGACCACCAGCAGCGCCATCAAGATCATCGCCACCCAGGGGGTTCACCACATGGACGCCGGCCTCACGCCCGCCGAGCTCGAACTGATGCGCAAGGGCTTCGCCGACAACCCGGCCTACCGCCTCGCCCAGAACGCGCTCACCCAGACCTCGCTCGACGACCTCGCGCTCGACCGGGAGATCGTCGTACGCACGGACCGGTCGGTGTCCCACCTGCTCGACGACTGGAGCGCGACCAACCAGAAGAGCAGCGGCCGCTGCTGGCTCTTCGCCGGCCTCAACCTCCTGCGGGTCGGCGCCATGACGAAGATGAACCTCAAGAAGTTCGAGTTCTCGCAGAACCACGTGATGTTCTGGGACAAGCTAGAACGGGCCAACTACTTTCTCGAACAGATCACCGACACCGCCGACCGGGACGTCGACGACCGCACGGTCGCGCACCTGCTGCGCGATGTCGCGGGCGACGGCGGGCAGTGGAACATGTTCGTCGCCCTCGTCCGCAAGCACGGTCTCGTGCCCAAGTCGGTGATGCCCGAGACGCAGAGCTCGTCCGCAACGGCCCGGATGAACGACATTCTGCGCCGGGTGCTGCGCCAGGGCGCCCGTGACCTGCGTACCGCGACTGATGTCGACGCTGCCCGGCAACGCAAGCAGGCGATTCTCGAGGTGGTGCACCGCGTTCTCTGCATGCACCTCGGCACTCCTCCGGAGCGCTTCCACTGGCAGTGGACCGACAAGGACCGGGCCTTCCACCGCGACGGAGAGCTCACGCCGCAGGAGTTCGCCGAGAAGTACGTCGACCTTCCGCTGGACGACTACGTCTGCCTTGTCCATGACCCGCGCGAGAGCAGCCCTCAGGGCAGGACGTTCACCGTCGACCGACTCGGCAACGTCGTCGACGGCCCGCGGGTCATCTACCTCAACGTCGACGTCGCCCTCATGAAGTCCCTTGCCAGGCAGACGATCGTCGACGGCGAACCGGTGTGGTTCGGTTGCGACGTCGGCAAGATGATGCGCCGCGACATCGGGATCTGGGACGCCGCGCTCTACGACGTCGGCGCCGTCTATGACACCGAGTTCGACCTCGGCAAGGCCGACCGGCTGCTCTTCCACGAGACGGCGATGACCCACGCGATGCTCTTCACCGGCGTCGACATCGAGGGTGAGTCCGCACGGCGCTGGCGGGTGGAGAACAGCTGGGGTGACAAGGACGCCGACCAGGGTTTCTACACGATGAACGACTCGTGGTTCGACGAGTACGTCTTCGAGATCGCCGTACGCCGTGACCGGCTGCCCGCGGAGCTCCAGGCGGCGCTCGGCGAGGAGCCGATCGTGCTTCCCGCGTGGGATCCGATGGGCGCACTGGCTCGTACGCACTGACTCCAGGCAGCCCACCTGGGGCGAAGGTCCCCCCTGCGGCCGGTCTTTTTGGGGAGTACACGGGATCGTCGCGGCAGTGTTCTGAGGGTGTCCCACGCAGGCCACCCGTGTCCGGGATCCGGCGACGTCCAAAGCGATGTCGTACGTCACTCTCCTTCCGGGCGGCCGGCCACGCAGAACGCGGAACGCCGGGATGCGAATGGATCGTGTCCACGCGGCGCCGCAGGGGGAGGCAGCACAAAATGCCAGGAAACAAAGCAGTGGAGTACATCGGCCCAGGCAAGGTCGAAGTACGCACGATCGACTATCCCACCCTCGAGGTGCACGACGGCCCCGGCGTACCACGGGCGAATGTCGGTCGTCAGTGTCAGCACGGCGTCGTCCTCAAGGTCGTGGCGAGCAATATCTGTGGCTCCGACCAGCACATGGTGCGTGGCCGTACGACGGCACCGTCCGGGCTGGTGCTGGGCCACGAGATCACCGGCGAGGTCGTGGAGAAGGGGCGTGACGTCGAGTTCATCGACGTCGGCGACCTCTGCTCGGTGCCGTTCAACATCGCTTGCGGGCGGTGCCGAATGTGTAAGGAAGGAAACACCGGTGTCTGCCTCAACGTGAACCCGGACCGGCCGGGCGCTGCGTACGGCTATGTCGACATGGGTGGATGGGTCGGCGGACAGGCGGAATATGTGATGGTTCCGTACGCCGACTGGAACCTCCTGAGGTTCCCGGACAAGGCGCAGGCGATGGAGAAGATCCTCGACCTGACGATGCTGTCCGACATCTTCCCGACCGGCTACCACGGCGCCTTTACCGCAGGGGTGACGACCGGGGCGACGGCGTACATCGCCGGAGCGGGTCCGGTGGGGCTGGCGGCGGCACACGCGGCCCAGTTCCTGGGCGCCTCGGTGGTGATCGTGGGCGACATGAACCGGCGCCGGCTCGAACAGGCACGCAGCTTCGGCTGCGAGACCGTGGACCTCACCGAGGACGCGACCCTGCCCGAACAGATCGAGCAGATCCTCGGAGTTCCCGAGGTCGACGCCGCCGTGGACGCGGTCGGCTTCGAGGCGCGCGGCCACGGGCAGGACGCCGACACCGAGATGCCCGCGACCGTTCTCAACTCGATCATGGAGATCACCCGGCCGGCGGGGAAGCTCGGAATTCCGGGGCTGTACGTCACCGGTGACCCCGGCGGCGCCGACGAGGCCGCAAAGACCGGCAGTCTGTCCATCCGGATCGGACTCGGCTGGGCGAGGTCGCTGTCGATGACGACCGGCCAGTGCCCGGTGATGCGCTACCACCGCGGACTGATGCAGGCGATCCTCCACGACCGGACCAAGATCGCGAAAGCCGTCAACGCCAAGGTGATCCCGCTGGAGGACGCACCGAACGGCTACGAGGACTTCGACAAGGGAGAGGCGTGCAAGTACGTCCTCGACCCGCACGGAATGTTGGCCGGCAAGTCCGCCGCGTGAGACCTGCGGCCCGGTCACACGCGTGACGATCGCGGAACGGTCCAACAGGTGATCAACGGTCACCAGATCCGGACACCCACGCGCCGGGTGTCCGGATCACCCACCGTCGATCACCTCGGCCTGTCGGACAGGTGGAGCGTGCGCCGCTCGGTGAAGAACGCCGCCACCAGGTCGGCGGCCTCACATCGAATGGTTGTGTCTTCCCGCTGAGCGCGCCCCTAGTTGTTGCGGTTCATGAGGTCACGTACGCGGGAGACCTCGCCCCGGACCGCACGGGTGCCGAGCCTCGACACCTCTGCCGCCTCGGCAGCGGTCAGGTACGCCGCCGGTGACTTCCCGTGAACGCGGGCGAGCAACAGCGCGCCGGTGTGGCGTACGACCGACTCCTCCGCACCGGCCCGCCCACCCGCCGCCGCATAGCTGTCAAGGAAGCCTTGCGCGCACGCCGTCAGCCGCTCCCGCGCCCCCTCCGCCCGGGTCGCGAGGTGCACCGCCTTCATCACCAGGTGGTGCAGCAGGAACGCGACGTCGAACACCGGATTGCCCGCATGCGCGACCTCGAAGTCGAGCACCCAGAGGTCGTCGCCACCGGTCAGGACGTTCTTCGGCGAGAAGTCGCCATGGACGAGGCAGGTCTGCTCGGTGAGCAACTCGTCCAGACACGCGGTCACGGCGGCGGCAAGGTCAGGACACCTGGCGGCGACGGTGCGGTGGTACGGGTCGCCGCGGAGTTCGAGGAACATCGTCAGGTCGGCGAAGGCTGCCAGCGTGTCCGCGTCCCCCCGGGTCGCCGCGTGCCAGGTGCCGAGCACGTGCCCCAGCGTGATGGCGGCCGGAACCGCGATCGTGCCGCCCAGCAGGGAGGTACGCCACTCCGACCAGCCCTCCGGTGCCGCCGACAAGACGATGATGAACCGCTCCGGGTCGTAGTCGAGCAGCCGCGGCAGGCGCCCGGGTGTCAGCGTTTGGAGCAGGCCGATCGCCCGCGCCTCGACACCGGCACGTTCCTGGCGCGCCGGCCACACGTCGGCGACCGACAGGAACGGCAGCGGCTGCTTGACGACGTACCGTTGCCCACCACCGACCGCGAGGAACGTCGCGCTGCTCACGCCACCAGCGAGGGTGGTGACCCGGAGGCCGGCGCCCGCCGGGGCGATCCCGCGGGCGCGCAGGTGTTCACCCACGGCCTCCTCGGTCAGTCGCACCGTCACCCGAGCGAGTCTGCCCGACCGGCGATGCCGGCGACAGGCTCCGCGATGGCGAACCCCGGTCGCCGGCGTCTCCCCTCGCCGGGTCGACCTCCGAACTGCCGCGCTCAGTCGATCGGGACGTACAGATCGGTGCGCAGTTCGTCCGGCGGCGTGCTGTCATGGTCGCTGACATAGACCTCGAGGCAGACGCCTTCTCGCAACGTGTGACCACCGGCCGGAATGTGCTCGCCGTAGAGCCGGGCCCAGGCCTCGCCGAGTCCGGAATAGTGGCCGACGAACTCCGCGCGGAGGAACTTCCCCGACGGCAACCGTTCCTCCTCGAGGTCACCGATCTTCGCGTCGTCACGCACGCTGACCGCGGCGACGGCCTGCAGTTCCTCGGCGGGTTTGGTTTCCGGGTCGTCGTAGTAGATGGCGAGCCGCATCGCCTCGGGATCGTCCATCAGACCGAGCGGACCTGCCTGCTGCGCGAGTGCGCCGAAAGCCGCGCCGATCAGGTAGTAGGGGCCTTTGTGGCGTACGGCCGCAAGGCGTTTCGCCGGTACCTCGACGATGTCCAGTTTCATCGGGTCTCCTCCCCGATCGACAAGATGGAAAAGGGTCAGTCCGCCCGGATGGAAATGCAGACCGTTGGGAGCCCGGATACCCGGACATGTCCGCAGGCCGTTGCGGAATCTTGACGGTGGCATTCCGTACGCCTGTTGAAAGGCCTTGGTGAATGCCTCGTGGGTGGCATATCCCGCGGTGAAAGCCAGCTCCGTGATCGGCCGGGAGGTGTTGCGTACCTGCCAGGCCGCACGTTCGAGCCGGAGCCGACGGATGAGCTCGGCGGGCGATTCGCCCGTCATCGCCCGGAAGATCCGGTGGAAGTGATAGGGCGACAGGAACACCCGACCGGCGAGCTCACGAAACCCGGGCGGATCGTCCAGCCTGCGGGCGATTTCGGCCATGGTGTCCCGCACCATCGCCTCGTAGTCCACCGCCATCAGTCCACCGCCATCGCACACCGCCATCGCACACCGCCTGGAAGCCCATCCGTTGCCCATGTCGAAGTCAACGTAGACGAGCGAACGGCGGGGTCGCTTGTCCCCGCTTGCGGTCCGTACGCGGCGAACCTCCGTCGCGTACTCCGGTGATCAGCACGGGGATTTTCCTGGAAGCAACATGCCTGGTCGACCGGCGAAATGCGGACGAGCGAAGCTGGGTCGCACAAGGCGGGCGAGGGGGCTTCGCGGGACGCTCGATCTGAGGGGGACCTCATGACGTTGTGGCAGGTACGCACCCGGGTTCGCGATCTTCCCGGCACGCTGGCGCGCCTCGCGACCGCGCTCGGCTCCGTACCAGGAAATGTGGTCGGCATCGACGTCCAGGGCTGCGACACCACGCACGTGCACGACGACCTGTTCGTCGACGTACCTGACTCGGTGACGCAGGCTGAGCTCGGCGGGGCGCTGGCCGCGGCGGTGGAGGGGACCGAGCCGGTCTACGCCCGTCGGGCACGCGCGCAGGAACTTGTCGACGGCCCCAGCCACGCACTTGCCCTCGCCGAGCGACTGGTCGAGGATCCGGCGAGCATGCCCAAGCTGGTGTGCCAGCTGGTCGGCGGCGACAGTGTCGAGCCGAGGTACCGGATCCCGGCCGAGTCCGACCACGAACTCGTCGTGATCGTGCCGCCCACCGGCGAGGTCATGGTGATCCGGCGGGACTGGGCGCCGTTCACCGTCGTCGAACGCGCCCGGGTCGACCGGTTCCTCGCCTGTGCGGCAAGCATCGCCCGGGCACGGTCCAGGGCGGGGCACAGCGCCACCCTCGCCGACGGCGCCGAAGTGCGGCTCCGGGACGGTACGCCCGCCGACACCGATGACGTGGCTGACCTGCTCGAACGCTGCAGCGAGTCGACGCGGCAGGGGCGGTTCATGTCCCCGACGGTGCACCTGTCGGACGAGTGGCTCGCGCGGCTGGCATCGCCGGCCGGGGGCTTCGCGGTCCTGGCGTACTCAGAAACCGGAGCGCTGATCGGCATGGCCCAGTGCCTGCCGGACACCGATCAGGACGTACGCGGGGATGTGGCTCCGGGGCCCGCCGGCAGCGATCGGCCGGGCCGCCACGAGATCGGCCTCGTCGTCGTAGACACCTGGCAGCGACGTGGGGTGGGGACGCTGCTGTTGCGGAGCCTCGTGCGAAGGGCCAGGAGCGAGGGCATCGAGGACGTCGTGTCGGTGGGGATCGCCGGCCGGCCCGGGGCAGAACGGTTGTTCGTCCGAGCGGGGCTCGCTCCGGTCGTCCGGTACGTCGACGGCATCCGGGAGGTGCGGGCCCGGCTCAGGTCTGGTCGTCGTGCGGCTGGATCTGACCGGCGTGCGGCTGGATCTGACCGGCGTGCGGCTGGGCGGATGGCCACAGTGCCGGAACCGATCAGCCCGACCCACGACCAGCGGGGTTCGGTGCTCAGCGGCCGCCGTGCCCGTCAGGCCTGGGCCCGGTCACAAGCCTGATCGCGCTGGGGATCCGGCCGTCACCTGGAGGGTGGGTGGGCTAAGGGTGGAGGCCGCGGGGCAGGGGGAAGTGCTCGGCGAGGAACTCCAGCAGCAGTCGGTTGAAGGCCGCGGGGTTGTCCTGGTGGGCGTGGTGCCCGGCCCGGCGGATCACCTCGTACCGACACCGCGGGTCCCTCGCCGCCCATCGCGGTGCCAGCCGGCGGACTCCCGTCGTACCGTCGTACTCGCCATGGACGAGCAGCAGCGGCTGCTCGATCCGATAGGTCGGATCCGATCTGATCTTCCCGGCACCGGCCCGTAGGGCCGCGAGGAGCTCGCCCCTCGTGAGCCGTTGGGTCGCGTCGTAAGCATAGGTCTGCACCGCCGGGAGGATGCCGCTCGCGCGCGCCAGGCGCTGCCGCAGCGTACGTCCCGAACGCAGCCGACACCCCGCCCGCGACCACGCCGACGCCCACGCGTGCCACGGCCCCGCCGGAAATGTCACGCAGCCGGCGCCGATGACGACCAGTGCGGCGACGCGTTCGGGCCGGGAGAACACGATCTGCTGGGACACCTGCGCGCCGAGCGCCTGACCGACCAGGCACACCTGCCGGCCGAGCAGGTGATTGTCCAACAATGCTTGGAGATCCTCGGCGACATCGGTCATCCTCAAGGGAACCTTGCCCAGTGGCTTCGACCTGCCGTGGCCGCGGATGTCCCAGCGGAGCGTGCGGTAGCCCGCCTTCCACACGGCCGGCAGCTGGGCGGCGAACATTCGGTGATCCATCGAGGCACCGTGGGTGAAAGCCACCATCGGTGCGCGTTTGGGACCGGCCATCCAGTAGTGGATCGCCGACCCCGACCGCTGGAGGATGCCGGAGATCTCCTCCACGAGTGCCCCTCTCGCGACGCGTCTGGCGCGACGTCGACAGGCATTCCGGCACTCCTGCCCGATCAGCGTAACCACAGCGGTGGCACTGATGTGGACCCATTCACCAACCCGCCGCCACCAGAGACCATGCGGTGGTCGCAGGGTTTCGCGTCGTACACCAACGCTGAACGAACGACAGAAGCTCAACGAGGAAAGGGTTCAGTAGTGGAGGGTTGCAACAGCGGAAATGTGCTCAGCAGTGGGAAAGGGCTCAGCAGTGGCAAGGGCTCAGTAGTGGAAAGGGAAGGGCGACCAGTCGGGATCGCGCTTCTCCAGGAAGGCGTCGCGCCCCTCGGCCGCCTCGTCGGTCATGTACGCCAGCCGGGTCGCTTCACCGGCGAAGAGTTGCTGTCCGACCAAACCGTCGTCGATCAGGTTGAAGGCGTACTTCAACATGCGCAGGGCCGTCGGGCTCTTCCGGTTGATCTCCCGGGCCCATTCCAGCGCCGTACGTTCGAGATCGGCATGCGGGATGACGGCGTTGACCATGCCCATCTGGTACGCCTCGTCCGCGTCGTACGCCCTGCCCAGGAAGAAGATCTCCCGGGCGAACTTCTGCCCGACCTGACGGGCGAGATAGGCCGAGCCGAATCCGCCGTCGAAGCTGGCGACATCGGCGTCGGTCTGCTTGAAGCGCGCGTGTTCGCGGCTGGCGAGGGTGAGGTCGCAGACGACGTGGAGGCTGTGGCCACCGCCGGCGGCCCAGCCGGGTACGACACACACCACGACCTTCGGCATGAAGCGGATCAGCCGCTGGCATTCGAGAATGTGCAGCCGCCCGGGACGCGCGGTGTCCACGCCGTCGGCGGTCTCCCCGTCGGCGTACTGATAGCCGGTACGACCCCGGATCCGCTGGTCACCGCCGGAGCAGAACGCCCAGCCGCCGTCTCTGGGCGACGGCCCGTTGCCCGTGAGCAGGACACAGCCGACGTCCGGGGTCATCCGGGCGTGGTCGAGGGCGCGGTGGAGCTCGTCGACGGTGTGCGGCCGGAACGCGTTGCGAACTTCGGGACGGTTGAACGCGATTCGCACGGTCCCCTGGTCGACCGCCCGGTGGTAGGTGAGGTCGGTGAAGTCGAACCCCTCGACCGCCTTCCAGGAGGCAGGATCGAACAGCGGTGAAACCTGCTCGGACGCCCCACCCATCCGGCCCACCCTCTCCCTTGTCGTTCACGTGTGCAGGCCCGTGTCATGCTCGCCCACTGATCGTGCCACCGCGGGGCGACGACCCGGCACCCCGGCTGGTCCACGTCCGCGGACCCTCCTCGCCGTAGACTGTCGAGTCCCCAAGCCGTCGGAACCAGCGGAGGACCGGTCGTGGTACGCAGATGCGCGCTGCACAGCCGGATCCGCGGGCCCGCGGCGGCGGCCATGGGCATCCTGCTCGGCGTCCTCCTCGGCGTGGCTCAGCCGGGCATGGCCGGACTCCGGGCCGCCTATCGGGAGCCGGTCGGCGGCAACAGCCGCACCGCCGCCCAGCCGCTCACCGACGCACGGACCCATCGCGCGACGTCCGCATCGCAGAGCACGTCGGAGAGAGCATTCGCTGGCATGTCGCAGGACACGTCGCAGAGCGCGTCGGAGGGTACGTCGCGGGGCAGACCGAGCGGTCTCGGTCATATCGCCCCGAAATCCTCTGCGGTCCACGGCATGAGCGGCTCGGGCTCACCAAGCGCGTCCAGCGATCCGGCCGGCGCGACGCACGAACGCGCACGGGCCGCCGGCGACACCACCCACGCCGCGGGAGTCCTCTCCGGCGCGGACGTCGTCCACTCCACCGGATGGCGTGGAGCGCCCGTCGAGCGTGCTCCCCCGGAGGTCGGTTCCGCCGCCTGAACGCCTGAACACCAGGATCACGCCGACCCTCACGAACCCCTTCGCTGACTCGGGCGTACCGCAGGCGAAAGGCTCCTTCCTCGGCCCGCGACCCCACCGATCCTCCCCGGAGGCACCGTGTCCCGCGCACCTCTGTTCCGCGCCATCCTGACGTTCGGCATCCTCGCCGCGGCGTTGTACTTCGCGATCAGTACGCCGGTCAAGCTGGGCCTCGACCTGCGCGGCGGCACCCAGATCGTCCTCGAGACCCATGACGGTCCCGCCGCCAAGGCCGACGCCGAATCGACGAGTCGTGCGCTGGAGGTCCTCCGCCGCCGGGTCGACGCACTGGGTGTGTCAGAGCCGAGCCTCACCCAGTCCGGTGACCGCCGGATCATCGTCGAGCTGCCCGGTGTGCAGGACCCGCGGGAGGCCGAGCGGGTCATCGGTCGTACCGCCCAGCTCACCTTCCATCCCGTGGTCGGCGTCGCCCAGCCGAAGGAGAAGCCCAAGAAGGGCGAGAAGATCATCGCCGACGAGCAGGGCCAGCGGATCAAGATTGGCCCGACCGCCCTCACCGGCGAGGGTGTCACGGACGCCTCCGGAATGACCGACCCGCAGCAGGGGCTCGGCTGGTTCGTCAACGTCAAGTTCACCGGAGCCGGCGGCGACGCGTGGGCGAAGGTCACGGGCGAGGCGGCGTGTGCGCAGCCCGGTGATCCGAAGCGGCGGGTCGCCATCGTCCTGGACAACCGGGTGATCTCCTCACCGCAGGTCGAGACGACCGTCCCCTGCAACGTCGGGATCGCCGGCGGCGAGACGACGATCACAGGCGACTTCACCCAGGAGTCGGCCCAGGAACTCGCAGTCCTCATCAAGGGCGGTGCGCTCCCGGTGCCCGTCGAGAGGATCGAGCAGCGCACCGTCGGGCCGACGTTGGGTGCCGAGGCGATCGAGGCGAGCTGGAAGGCCGGCGTGATCGGCCTCGCCCTGACCGGCCTGTTCATCATCGTCGTCTACCGGCTGATGGGTGCGCTCGCGACGATCGCGCTCGCCAGCTACGCCCTGCTGTCCTACGCCACCCTGGTCGCGCTCGGCGCCACCCTCACCCTGCCCGGCCTGGCCGGCTTCGTCCTCGCCATCGGCATGGCGATCGACGCCAACGTGCTCGTCTTCGAACGCGCACGGGAGGAGTACGCCGCCGCGCCCAAACGCGGGCTCACCGCGGCCCTGAGCCGGGGGTTCTCCGGGGCGTGGAGCGCCATCATCGACTCCAACGTCACCACGCTGCTCGCCGCCGGGTTGCTGTTCTTCCTGGCGTCCGGACCGGTCCGCGGGTTCGGCGTCACGCTGTCGGTCGGTGTCATCGCATCGCTCGTCTCCGCGCTCATCATCGCCCGGGTGCTCACCGAGTGGGCCGTCAAGCGGAGCTTCGTCCGCAAGCGCCCAGGAATCACCGGGCTCGCCGCCCTGGGGCGGGTGCGGACCTGGCTCACCGAACGCAACCCCGACCTGATGTCGCGGAAGAACCTCTGGCTCGCTATCTCGGCCACCGTCGTCATCGTCGCGATCGCGGGCATCTTCGTCCGCGGGCTCAACTGGGGGGTCGAGTTCACCGGCGGCCGGGTGATCGAGTACTCCACGAGCCGGCCGGTCAACATCGACGCGGCACGCGAGGCCGTGGCCGACGCCGGGTTCCCGCGCGCGGTCGTCCAGCGCTCCGGCGAGGACAACGTGTCCGTGCGTACCGGCCAACTCACCACCCAGCAGGCCGTCGAGGTCCAGGAGGCGCTCGGCGACGTCGGTGGCGAGGTCACCAAGGAACGCGACGAACTCATCGGGCCGAGCCTCGGCACCGAACTACGGATCAAGGCGCTCATCGCGCTCGGGGTGGCTTTGCTCGCGCAGATGGCGTATCTCGCGATCCGGTTCCGATGGACCTTCGGGGTGTCGGCGGTGCTGGCGATGTTCCACGACATCCTGTTCGTGACCGGTGTGTTCGCCTGGCTGGGCCGGCCGATCGACGGCGTCTACCTCGCGGCGGCGCTCACCATCATCGGCCTGTCGGTCAACGACACGGTGGTGGTCTTCGACCGGGTGCGGGAGTTGTGGGCGGGCAGTCCGCGGACGCCGTTCGCCACGACCGCGAACACCGCGGCGTTGCAGACCGTCCCGAGGACCATCAACACCGGGCTGGGCGCGATGTTCATCCTGGCCGCACTGGCGGTGCTCGGCGGGTCGTCGCTCACCGACTTCGCGGTGGCGCTGCTGCTGGGGCTGCTCGTCGGTACGTACTCCTCGGTCTTCACCGCGACGCCGCTCGCGATCACGTTGCAGGCGAAGAGTGCCAGCGGGCCGCCCAGGACCCGGTCGCGCGCACCGGAGGCCGCTGCCCGGCGCCGGGCCCGCCAGTCCGGTTCCGGTGCCGTCGTCTGACGCCGTACGCCGGGGCGCGTGGAGGCCGCCGGGGTCAGGGCAGGCCGCCGGCGGCGCAGAGGTTCTGGCCGGTCAGCCACCTGCCGTCCGGCCCCACCAGGAACGCCACGACGTCGGCGATGTCCGCGGGCTGGCCCAGCCGGCCGAGCGTGGTCATCGCGGGAATCTGCTCCAGCACTTCGGGCGGATTGGTCGACCGCAGCAGGTCGGTGTCGGTCGCACCGGGCGAGACGATGTTGGCGGTGATGCCGCGCGCGCCGAGCTCCTTCGCGGCCGTACGCGTCAACATCTCGACCGCACCCTTGCTCGCCTGGTAGAGCCCGTTGCCCGCCACCGGCAACGCGGTGTTGAGCGTCGAGAGCGCCACGATCCGCCCGCCGTCGCGCATCCGCCGCGCGGCCTCCTGCAAGGCGATGAACGTCGACCTGGCATTGGCGTTCATCACCGCGTCGTAGTCGTCCTCGCTCGCCTCGGCAAGGCTCGCCAGCCGGCTCGTCGCGGCGTTGCACACGAGGATGTCGAGACCGCCCAGCAGTTCGTCGGCCGTGTCGAAGAGCCGTCGTAGGTCGGCGACGCTGCCGAGATCCGCCGGCACGGTGTGGGCGACCTCACCTGCCGCGCGCACGGTCTCGACCACCTCGTCGGCCGCCTGCTTGTGTCGTACGAAACTGAACACCACCGAAGCACCGTCGCGCGCGAGGCGCTCGACGACCGCGCGTCCGATACCGCGCGAGCCGCCCGTCACGAGCGCCGTCCGCCCCTCCAGCACGCCTGACATCGCCACCCCTTGCACGGGGTACGACCCCGTGCCGCCAACGTAGCAAGCGATCTCGTCAGTGCCGTCCTCACCACGCGAGGCGAGTTGCATGGTCGCGCTGGATGGAGTCAGTCCGAGCGGGATCGCCTGACCCGCTTCAGCCACACCCCCCACGGAACCAGTCCTCTAGGCTGGCGGAAAGCATGGCCCTGGAGCGGAGGACAGAACTCGTGCAGCCAAGCGGAGAGCAGTACTCCATGACGGCGGTCGGCTACACCGCGACCGTGACCGAGGTCGGTGCCACGTTGCGCAAGCTCGCCCACGAAGGACGCGCGCTCGTCGCCGGCTTCGACGCCGAGGAGATCCGGCCGGCCTACCGTGGCGCCGTGCTCGCCCCCTGGCCCAACCGGGTGGCGGACGGTGCGTACGACTTCGGGGGTACGACGCACCAGCTGCCGCTGAGCGAACCGGCCCGGCACAACGCCCTGCACGGCCTGGTCGCCTGGGTGCCCTGGACACTGCTCGAACGCTCAGCGGACCGGGTGGTCCTCGGGTACCAGCTGTTCCCGCAGGACGGGTATCCGTTCCGGCTCGATCTCACCGTGTCCTACGTACTTTCCGTCGACGGGCTGACGACCCGGCTCACGGCGCTGAACGCCGGCGTGGACGAGGCGCCTTACGGGTGCGCGCCGCACCCCTACCTCGTCGCCGGGCCGGGCCGGGTCGACGACTGGACGTTGGACCTGCCGGCGGCGGACTACCTCGAGGTGACGCCCGACCGGTTGCTGCCCGTGCGGGTGACGCCGGTCGAGGGGACGTCGTACGACTTCCGCCGCGCGCACGACATCGGGGACACGTTCCTCGACCACGCCTACACCGGCCTCGGTCGCGACCCGGGCGGGCGGACCCGGGTGCGGGTCGTGACCGGCGACGGGAGCGGAGTGGAGATGTCGTGGAGCGCGGAGAGCCTCCCGTGGGTGCAGGTGCACACGGCCGACCGCCCGGAACCGGAGCTCAACCGGTCCGGCCTCGCCGTCGAACCGATGACCTGCCCGCCGGACGCGTTCAACTCCCGCACGGACCTGCTGGTGCTCGCGCCCGGCGAACTCCACGAAGCCTCCTGGACCATCACCGCCGTCTAGGCCGATCGCCTGAGGCGAGGGCGGGGCCGCATGGGGCGAGCTGCACGGGGCGAGGGCCGAACCGCTTGACGGGGCCGACCTTCGTACGAACGTCGGATCCCCACCGTCTCAGCGGAGGCGGTCCTGGATCCGGGCGACGTCGGCGAGGACCTGGTCGATCACGTTGTCGAGGCCACGCTGCAGGTCTGTTGCCGCCTTCGCTGCCGGATTCGTTCCGCCCTGCAACTGCTCGCCGACCTGGCCACGCGCGTCCGCGGCGGCGGCGTTCACGGCCTCCATCACGGTCGCGGCGAGCACCTCTGATCCCTTCCTGAGCAGGCGCGGGTCGACCGTGAGTTCCATCAAGGTCCCGTCCGTCGACGTCACCGCCGCCACGGTGCCGTCCTCGGACGCTCCCGTGCCGCGGATTTCGGCCATGGCCTGCTGCAACTCCCGCGCGGCGGAAGTCGGGTCACCGCGTACTTCGTTGAGCCGATCCTCGAGCCCGTCGGTGCCGAGTTCACCGAGATCGAACGACGGAAAGCCGGTCATCGCATCCTCCACTGCTCAACCTGTCGTGCTCAACCTGGTTGTGCTCACCTGTCGCGCTCAACCTGTTCGTGCTCACCGGCAGCCGTACTTCTCCGCAAGGGCCGGCAGATGCCGTGACGCACTCTTCATGTCGTCGGCGTAGACCGCGAATGCCTTGCGCGCTTCCACGACCGACATCCCCACGGCGTGCTCGACGAACGCCACGGGACCTGCGACGAGTGCGAACTCGTCCACCGAAACAAGGGTTGCGCGGACCAGGTCAGGCGAGGCGAGAACCACGTCGAACGGCCGCACCTCCTCCCACCAGGCATCGAGTTCGACCGGATCCAGCGTGACGACAGCAGCCTGGGATGGTTCGTCCGGCCCGAGGTCGGCAGTCGTCAGGCACAGGAGGCGGGCATCTCCCGCAGCGCGGTGCGCGGAGACAATGCGCTCCCCCGCCGGATCGTCGGAAAAGGAGTTGAACTCCTCGATCGGAACGACCGTCCTATCGCCGTCGGCCAACCAGTCCGCGCGGAATTCCTGGTCGGAGGCGAGCAGCGTTCTTCGACAACGCGCCACCTCGTCGATCGGCATCTGCTTGCTCGACATCGCTGTCCTACCTGGTCCTTCCTGATTCCCTACGTGAGTCCCCATGGGCAGCCCTCATGCGCCGTTTTCATGGGCCGTCCTCATGGGCCGTCCTCATGGGCACGGTCATCGCGGCCGATCTCACGGATCGTATCGATACTTGGTATCCGGCTGGCCCTTCTGTTGCAGTGAGATCGTCGTCCTGCCGTCGCTCGAACTCCGCAGCGATATGTCAGAACCGTCAGGCAGCTCCGCGACCTTGGTGCCGTTGGGATAGGACTTCACCTGAAGGCCCTCCGTAATCTCGGCGAAATCGCTTTCGGCCTGGGTGCGTCCGCCGTTCCGGACGGCGATCTTCGAATGCCCCTTACCCTTCGACTCCTTCTCGATGGTGGCGCCGTCGTCAAGGATGTCCTCGGCATCCTGGCGGTTCTTCGGGGTGGGCCGGCCGCCACGGGGCTTCCTCGGTTCCGGCTCGCGTTCCTTGCGTACGCGCTTGATGGCGTCGTCGAGCTTGGCGCGCGCCTTGGCGACGATCCTGGGCCCCAGTTCCTTCAGCGCTTTGATGGCCGCCAGATAGAGACCCTTGACGGCCGCACGGGTTGCCACGGTCTGTGCGGCGGCAGCCGCCAGCGACGCACCGAGGGTCTCGACGGCGCCGGCGATGGCGACCGCCCAGGTGTAGGCGAGATAGATCAGCTGGGCGATCACCGCGATCTTCAAGGTGATCACGATGATCGAGGCCGTGTAGAACGCCGTACCCACCAGGTCGGCGGCATCCGCGCCGCCGTTCAGGTACCCCTCCTCGGCTGCGTACTTCCTCCAGTGCTCGGAGAACGCCGCGATCGCCTCGTCGGCGTTGGTGGCGGTGACCTTACGTCCTGCAGCGTCGCCGTCGGGCTTCAGCTCACGCAGCGTGGAGGCGAACTTCTGCCACGCGTCGCCGCACTCCCAGAGCAGTTCCTCGTCTGCCTGCGGCCAGATGAAACCGACCATGGTGAGGAACTCGCCCAGCTCCTCGGGTAAGGGAATCCACACTGCCGCCCCCAGTGCTCGATACGTTCGATGAGGTCTGCGTCACGGGTTACCGGGTCGTTGGCTACTCAGCCACCGCCGGCGTCCTCGACGTCGCGCTCCGCGCCGTCCTCGGTGCGTTCCCACTTCTTCGCGATGGTCTCGAGTGCCTCGCCGATCTCGACGATCCCCTCACCGAGTTCCTGGTAGTAGGCGAATGCTCTGTCGGCGATCGGTTGGTAGATGCCGCCGAACACGGTGCCGAGGTCGTCGCCGCCCCAGGGCGAGTTCGTCCCCGTCGTCTCCCGCTTCAGCGTGCTGACCGCCGTATCGACGTCCTCACCGCAGGTGCGAAAGCCCTTCGCGCCCGCGCGCAGGTCGTCGCGGGCGTTGGTCTTGGGTGCCACGTCGTCCCCCGTCCGCTGCAGTGGTCAGAGGTCAATTCTCCACTGGTTCCGCCGGGCGCGCCGAGGTGCCTGTGGACAACTCCCGTACTCCCCTGCGGTACGGGTGCCGCCCACAGGCGCACCCCCGGCGTTGTCGGTGCTGCCACCTAGCCTCGCCTTCACACATTCGTACGAAAGGACCCTCCGATGAGGTTCACCTGCGACACCGCGCAGTTGGGCAGGTCCGCCGCCTTCGCCGCGCGGCACACCGCCGGCAACGGCGCATCCATCCCGTCGTTGTCCGGACTGCGGATGTCGGCGCGCGAGGATGTCGTACGCCTGACGGGTTACGACTACGAGGCCAGCTCCGTCGTCAGCTTTCCCGCCGAGGTCGGCGAGGCTGGTGAGCTGCTCCTGCCTGGCCGGGTGTTCGCTGAGATCGTGCGTGCGTTGCCGGCCGGATCGGTCGAGGTCAGCGCGGCCGGCGGCACGGTCGAGATCGCGGCCGGCACGATCGAGTTCACGCTGCCGACCCTGCCGATGGCCGACTACCCCGAGCTGCCGGCACCGCCCGCACCGACCGGGGTGGTCGACGGTGGGTCGTTTGCCAAGGTGGCCGCACAGATGGCCCGGATCGCGCTGCGCGAGCACGTCATCCCGGTGCTGTCGGGCACGCTGTGTGAGTTCGCGGACGACTCGCTCACCATGACCGCGTCGGACCGCTTCCGGGTCGCGATCCGGGAGTTGCCCTGGAAGCCGACCGATGCCGAGCTGCCCGCCAGGGCGGTCGCCCCGGCCCGGCTCCTCGCCGAGGCCGCCAAGGGCCTCGGTTCCGACGACGTCCTCACGGCGGGCGTCGGCGGCGCCGGCGATCCGTTGTTGAGTCTGGGCACGGACGACCGACTCACCACCCTCCGCCTGCTCGACGACACCTATCCCGCGCTGCGGTCGAAGGTGCCGACCTCGTTCGTGGGCGCGGTCACCCTCGACGCCGAACTGCTGGGCGCCGCGCTGCGGCGGGTGTGCATCGTCGCCGACCGTTACGCGGCGGTCGAGCTGTCGATCGGCTCCGACGAGGTCGTGGTGGGCGCCGCCGGCGACGTCGACACCCGCGGGCGTGAACGACTGCCCGCCGACCTCGACGGATCCGGTACGACGGTGGGGTTCAACGCCGGCTACCTGCTCGACGGCCTCGACGTACTCGACGCGCCCTACGCGCGACTCTCCTTCAACGAAGGAGTCCGTCCCGCCCTGCTCACCGGACGCGACAGCCCCGAGGCCGACGATCGGCCTGACGTCCGCTATGTCGCCATGCCACGCCGTCTCGCCTCGTGACGGTCGGAACCCCGTGAGGTGCAGAACCTCGTGGCGAGAGGGCCGGCTCGCGGTCCCACGTCGTTGCCGTCGGCCCTCAGGGCGGCCGTCCGGACATGGCGGCCTCGCGAAGCCGGGTGAACTCGGCGGCCAGACCTGCCGGGGTGTAGTGCGCGTTGAGACCGCTGGGATTCGGCAGTACCCAGACCTGGGCCGCCCCGAGCGTGGCGTCCTGCGGTCCGACCTTCGCGGCGGGGGAGTCGAAGGCGGTGCGGTAGGCGGTCACGCCGACGACCGCTACCCAGGTCGGGTGCTGGCGCGCGACCAGGCGGCGGAGGCGGCGGGCACCAGCGCGTAACTCTGCCGGTTCGACGTCACTCGCCTTAGCTGTCGCGCGTGGGACGAGGTTGGTGATGCCGAGCCCGTAGTCGAGCAACTCCCGCTGCTCGGCCGGCCGCAGCTGGCGTGGTGTCAGCTCGGCGTCGTGGAGGGCGCGCCAGAACCGGTTGCCCGGATGGGCGAAGTGCCAACCGGTCGCGCCAGAGGTGAGGCTTGGATTGATCCCGCAGAAGAGCACCGTGAGGCCGGGCGCCGTGACGTCCGGAATCGTCTTCCCGGCGGCGGCCAGGAGGTCGGCCCTCGGCACCGCTCCCTGTCGTCCGGCTCGCTCGGCCACTCAGCCCTCCGGCGGTGCTTTCAGGATCGCCGGCGTCGTGGTCTTCGGCCGGTCCGGTCCACCTACCCCTGCGCCCGTTCGGCGTCGCCGTATTCGTCGTGCCAGTTCCACCATTCGTACGGCGGGGTTCGGGGGTAGCCCTCGGGCGAGTCCTCCCACTGCTCCTGACGCCCGAGTGCGGTCATGTCGAGGTAATTCCAGGTGTTTCCCAATGCCTCGTCGCCGCGGGCGTTGATGAAGTACGTGCGGAACACGCTGTCACCCTCGCGGATGAACGCGTTCGTGCCGTGCCACTCGTCCACACCGAAGTCGGCGTCGAACTCGTCGGTCATGGTGTACCACGGCATCGTCCAGCCCATCCGCGCCTTCACCCGCTCGATGTCCGGCTGCGGCGCACGCGAGGCGAAGACGAGTGTGGTGTCACGGGCGTTCAGATGGGCGAGGTGGCCGACGTGATCGGCCACCATGGAACAGCCGACACAGGCGTGGTCGGGCCAGCCGGACACACCGGGCTCAAAGAAGGCGCGGTAGACGATCAGCTGTCGACGACCCTCGAACAGGTCAAGCAGACTCGCCCTACCCGCAGGCCCGTCGAACTCGTACGCCTTCTCCACCGCCAGCCACGGCATCCGCCGACGCGCCGCGGCCAGCGCATCACGGGCCCGGGTCAGCTCCTTCTCCTTCACGAGCAGCTGCTCGCGCGCAGCCTCCCACTCCTGTGGCGAAACGATCGGTGGTGTTTTCATGGTGATGTTCTCCTTCCCGCTCAGGTTCATACCCACGCGCCGGGCTGGTCCCGTTCGGCTTGCCCCGGGGGCCCGGGCGACCACCTGCCGCGCGGGGCCTACCGGCTGAGGTGGTCCTTCAACGCATCGAGCTGGCCGTCCCAGTCGCGGGCCAGCGCGGCCAGGAACTGTTGTGCCACTTGCATCGGGGCGGAGTGGAGCCGGTACCGCACCCGGCGCCGCTCTCCTGGTTCGGCCGTCACCAGGCCGGCCTCTGCCATCAGGGCCAGGTGTTTGGCGATCGCCTGCCGCGTGATCGGCAGGCGACCGGCCAGGTCGGTGGCCGTGGCCGGTCCGCCCGACGCCAGCGCGGCCAGGATGGCCCGCCGGGTCGGGTCGGCCAGGGCGACGAAAACCTGTTCGGCGATCGCCTCGGTGTCAGGCGGCATCGAGGTAGTCGACCAGTTCGCCCAGCTCGCTTGCCCAGCCCTGGGTGTTGCCGTCGTACGCCTTGTGGTGGGCGTCTGCCGGCAACTGGGCAAAGCCGGATTCGACGACGGTCAGCCGCGTCCCCGTACCGACCGGTTCGAGCGTGAACTCGACATAGGTGCGGCGCGGATCGCCCTCGGGCAGGCCGTAGATGTGCCAGGTGAAGCCGAACACCGTCGGCTCCTCGACCCGTTCGACGCGCATGTCGGCGGTGTCGCCGCTGGTCCAGGTCATCCGGGCTGATCCGCCCGGGCGTAGGTCGATGGTGGCCTGGTTGCCGAACCAGGTGCCCAGACCCTCGGCCGTGGTGAGCGCCGCCCACACCTTGGCCGGCGGGTGGGCGATCTCGACGACACGCTCGATCCGATCGGGGAATGCCATGACAGCCTCCACAAGTAGCAACCGTTTGGTTGCTACTTTATGGCAACCGATCGGTTGCGTCAATGGGCGGGTATCTCCAGTCACGGCCTACGCGTCTCCGTGTATGCGGAGGAGGGCCAGCGTCGCGTCGTCGTGCACCTTCGCCGTGGTGCGGCGCTGGCCTGCCGGTTGTCCCGCGTCCGCGCGTTCGGCGGCCCGGGTCTGGGCGATCCAGGCGTGCGGGCCGCCCGCGCGCAGGGCCTCGAGGGCGTCCCGCCAGTCACCCCACCCGAACGTGTCGACGAGGCGGGTCGCCCCGTCGGTGGCCGCCACCACCGTGCGTACGCCCGACAGTGCGGACTCACCGGTGAGCGCTTCGTACGCCGACTCCGGACGTTCGGCCGCCACCCAGTAGCCGCCAGGCTGGTTCCGCCGCGCTCGAACCACCGGGCCCGTCGGGCGTATCCCATCCGCGCGCAGCCGGCGACCTACCTGGCCCGCCCGGTTGTCGGTGATGAGCCGCGGTTCCCCGCCGGTGTCCACGACGATGGCCGCGTCGGACAGGACCAGATGTTCGAGCGTCCCCTCGCGGAGACGTACGACCGCCACCGTCGCGGCCGGGCTGTCCGGATGCGCGGGATCGCAGCCGCCGCCATGCGCGTCCCGAGTCTCGGCGATCGCCGCGGCGAGGCAGTCGGTGAGTGGCTCGGAACCCTTCCCCGCCAGGGAGAAGAGGCGGGTCCCGAGCGTCCGGGCGTACCACGCGACGCCATGCCGGCAGCCGGTGTCGGACCGATCGAGCGGTGTCACCCCGTCGACGACGACCACCACATCCGGGGAGGCCACCACGAAGTCCTCGTTCGGGATCGCGGGATCACCGGCAACGGTCGCGAACGTCACCTGCATGCGTCGCGGCTCCTCAGCAAGCCAGTTCCTTCACCCCACGGTGGCACCCTTGGACCTTATGCCCACCCGGAGCCGTCCCACCGACTCCGACCCAGGTGCTACTTCCGGCGTACGTGGATATCGCCACCGCCGAAGATCGCCACACCCTTGAGCACGATGACCGGCGCACCAGGCGGGGGTGGCGTGTCGCCGGTGTTGATGCTGACGCCACCGAGGACGCCGCCGCACTGGTTCTGCACTTCGACGCCATCGGGAATGGTGATGCTGATCCCACCAAAGAGGGCGAACAACCTGATCTCGACTCGACGCGCGTCGAAAGTCGCCTCGGTCATGTCCAGATCGAAGCCGCCGAACACCGCGACCGCATTCGTCCGACGCCGCACGCGCCAGCGACCTTTCCGTTCGCCACCGCCGAAGATCCCGATCAGGTGGTCGGTCTCGGTGGACGCCCCGGCCTGGTCGATCACGGGGCTCCGGGCCCGCGCCTGCGAGTCCGCTCCCGGCGTTTCCACCACATCGGACAGGTCATGGGTCAGCGGTACCAGTTCCCCCAAAGTCTTCGCGGTGTAGACCGCGTCGAGGCGCTCGGAATGCTCATGCGTTTCCAGCCGCCCGTCCGCAAGCGCCTCACCCAGCAGCTGGACCACGCGTTCGCGATCCGCGTCGGACGCGCGGAGGTGCGCCCGTGGGTGTACCGGCTCAGGCAGATTCGTCATGGCGACACGATAGTGGGACATAGGGGTTGTGGGCGCGTGGCCATTCTCCTGGTTGTCCGGGCGTAGGTTGGACTTCAGGCCAGCGCCAGCGCATCGGGATGTTACGACATCAGGGGGACCGATCATGGTCGATTCCGCGCTCCAGCAACTCCGCGAACGCCTTCGTGGCCGCGTCATCACCGCGGCGGACGACGAATACGACCAGGCGCGCCGCGTCAACAACGCGATGATCGACCGGCATCCGCGCCTCATCGTCCGGCCCGCCAATTCCGGCGACGTGATGGCCGCGGTCGATTTCGCCCGCGACAACACTCTCGACCTCGCGGTCCGCGGCGGTGGGCACAGCGTGCCCGGGTTCGGCACCTGCGACGACGGGTTGGTCATCGACCTCAGCCGGATGCGCGGCGTCCGGGTCGATCCCGTCCGCCGGCTGGCCCGTGCGGACGGCGGCGCGACGTGGGGCGACTTCAACGCCGCGACGTATCCGTTCGGCCTTGCCACGACGGGCGGGATCATCTCCACCACAGGAATCGCCGGACTCACCCTCGGCGGTGGGATCGGCTATCTGACCCGCAGCCTCGGCCTGTCCTGCGACAATCTGGTCGCAGCCGATGTCGTCACCGCCGACGGGCAGTTTCTCCTGGCGAGTGCGCAGGACAATGCCGACCTCTACTGGGCCATCCGTGGCGGTGGCGGGAACTTCGGTGTCGTCACGTCGTTCGAGTTTCGGCTCAGCCCGGTCGTCGACATCTACGGCGGGCCGGTCTTCTTCGAGCTCGAAAGGGCACGTGACGTGTTGGAGTTCTATCGCGACTTCATCACCTCGGCCGACCATCGACTCGCCGTCTTTCCGGCGTTCCAGATCGCGCCGCCGCTGCCGTTCATTCCGCCAGGTCGCCACGGCGATCCGCTGGTGGGCCTTGTGTCGTGCTGGGCGGGACCACTCTCGGAGGGTCCCTCGATGGTGGCACCGATTCGCGATGTCGCTCCCGTGGTCGCGGAGTCTCTCGGCCCGATGCCCTACCCCGCCCTGAACACGGCGTTCGATGCGCTCGTCCCGCCGGGTATGCAGCAGTACTGGAAGGCCAACTTCGCCCGGGAGCTCACTGATCCCGCGGTCGACGCTCACCTGGAGTTCGGACCGCGGCTCCCGGCGTTGAACTCGACCGTGCACGTCTATCCCGTCAACGGTGCGTGCAACGAGGTGGCGGGCGACGCCACTGCCTTTGCCTATCGGGACACGACCTTCGCCACGGTGATCGCCGGAATCTGGCCCGACCCAGCAGACAATGCACAGAACATCTCGTGGGTACGCGACTACTACTCCGCCATCGCGCCGCATTCTGAGGAAGCCGGCTACATCAACTTCATGTCCGGCGACGACCAGGCTCGTACTGAAGACAACTACAGCGCCAACTACGAACGGCTCGTCGCGATCAAGAAGAAGTACGACCCGGCCAACCTCTTCCACCTGAACCAGAACATCAGGCCGGAATAGGGCCTGGCGACCGAGAAAGAAGGCCCCCTCACGCACGAGGTTCGCGCGAGGGGGCCCCTCATCCCACGTGCCGAGCTGGCGGCGGCCCGGGCGCCCGGCTTTCTACTCCGGGCTTTCTACTCCGGGCGCTTGAGGTACCGGTGCCGGCTGCGTACCTCGTCGAGAAGCTCCTCCGCGCTCAGCGCGAGCGTGTCGAGCTTGGGGTCGACCTCGTGGACGCGGGTCGCGTCGACGAACTCCGCCTCCGGCGGCAGCTTGGCCTTGACCGGGTTGACGGCGTCGTTCAGCACCGATGAATCGAAGCCGATCCGCTCGACGAACTTCGTACCGTCGTTCTTCCGCGCATGCCGCAGGGCACCGGCTTCGCGTAGCACGAGTTCGACCTTCGCCAGGGTTTCGCGGGCGTCGGCGAGCGTGTGATAAATGGCCTCGAGCTTGGTCTGGGCTTCCTGGCGTTCGATGATGGCGTGGTTCATCTCGGTCTTGGCGTCCGTCACCCGGCTAGCGGTGATCACCGCTCCGAGAATGGCGCCGAGAACGCCGGTCATCACGGCCGTGACGCCGGCATAGAGACTGAGATACTGGTTCCAGGCATTCGCGCGCATCGAGAGGTACGACACGAACGCGCCGAACGCGACGATTAACAGCAGTCCGAAGAATGTCCGTGGGTCTTTCCAGCTGTAGCTTCCGCCTTCGCGACCAGCGGTGCTGCTCATCATTCCCCTCCCCCGCATGGCATCCCGCTCGTTGCCCTGCACGCATCGAGACGCTCTGTGACTTGCGTACTACTGATTCGTCATCCTAGGTGTGACCTTTCACGGCCGTGCGGAAACCGCGGCTTCAATGTCCGCCAGCAATGACCGGACATGACCAGCACTTGTGGGCCAATTCCGCACGCTTCGCGTTGCTTCTGAGGGAGACAATGGCGCGTCGTCGGGTTGTGGGATTTGCCAAGCGGGGAAAGAGAACCGCGGGAGACAACAGGACCAAACGCCCGGCTTCACCCGCTGAGGGTGGTCCCGGTGCTCACGGCTGGCCGACACCCTGGGAATCATGGACGATCACATCAGGCCGCGGCGCATCGTGATCGTCGGCGGGGGATTCGCGGGACTCTTCGCAGCCCGCTCGTTTCGCCACGCACCGGTCAGGGTGACGCTGATCGACCGTGCGGCTCACCACCTTTTCCAACCGCTGCTTTACCAGTGCGCAACCGGAATCCTTTCCGAGGGCGAGATCGCCGCGCCGTTTCGAAGCGTCCTCAGGCGGCATCACAATGTCGAGTCCCTGCTCGCCGAAGTGACCGACTTCGACCTGGACCGCCGACAGGTGATCGCCCGCCGACCGCACGGTTTCGAGGTACGCGTCGACTATGACGATCTGATCGTCGCCGCCGGGGTCGAGCAGTCCTATTTCGGGCACGACGAGTTCGCCCGTTACGCACCAGGAATGAAGTCGGTCCTGGACGCGCTGACCATCCGGCAGAAGGTGTTCGGCGCGTTCGAGTTGGCGGAGTCGGCGGCGAACGCGGACGAACGCAAGCACTGGTTGACGTTCGCCCTGGTCGGCGCCGGACCGACCGGTGTCGAACTGGCCGGGCAGATCCGCGAACTCGCCACGCACACGCTTCGCAACGAATACCGGACGATCACGCCGGAGGACGCGCGGGTTCTCCTCTTCGACGGCGGCGACGAGCCGCTCGCGTCGTTCGGTACGAAGCTCGCCGACAAGACCGCGCGCTCACTCACCCAACTCTGCGTCGAACTTCACCTGCACACGCGGGTCACCAGTGTCGACGACGAAGGCCTCGACGTCAGGCAGGCGGACGGCAGGACCGTCCGCTACGACGCGGGAACGATCCTGTGGACGGCCGGTGTCACCGCACCTGCAGTGGCGGACACCCTCGCCAAGGCCGCAGGAGCCGAGCAGGACCGGTCGGGCCGGATCAAGGTCGCGCCGGACCTCACGATCCCGGGGCATCCCGAGATCTCCGTCGTCGGCGACATCATGAGCCTGGACCGGTTGCCCGGCGTCGCCGAGGTCGCCATGCAGGCAGGGATGTACGCCGCGACCCGGATCAGGCATCAGGTCGAGTGCCGACAGAAACCGCAGAAGCCGTTCAGGTACCGGGATCTGGGTTCAGCCGCCTACATCGCGCGCGGACGTGCCGTCATGTCCGTGGGATCCGTCCGCATCAGCGGGTTCCTCGGCTGGCTCGGCTGGTTGTTGCTGCACATCGCGTTCCTCACCGGCTATCGCAACCGGGTGGGTGCCGTCCTCAGCTGGCTCGTCGCGTTCACCTCGGAGGCACGCCGCGAGCGTGCGTTCACGACCCGCCAGCTCGAAGCGGCCCGCGAGATCTACGCCCCGACGGCTCCAGGGCCGCCCGAGCGACCGGGCTCACCAGCGCCCCCGGCGTCCCCGGCGCCTGCCGCGCGACCAAGGCCACCGGGAGAACACCAGTGATCGACATCGGGGCACAGTCGATGACCGCCGCGGCGGACCTGTTCCTCGCCCAGCCGCCGCCGCAGACGCTGCCGGCCCGCCTCCAGATGGCGTTCACCCTGATGACGCACATCATCCTGGTGCCTCTCGGCGTCGCACTGCCGTTCATCACCCTGGTCATGAACTGGCGTGGCCTGCGGAAGAAGGACGAGGTGGCGTTGAAGCTCGCCCGCCGATGGTCGGTGGTGATGGCGATCCAGTTCGCGGTGGGCGTCGTGTCCGGCACGATCCTCTCGTTCGAGTTCGGCCTGCTCTGGCCAGGTCTCATGGGCCGTTGGGGCGGAGTCTTCGGCAGCGGCTTCGGCATCGAGGCCTGGGCGTTCTTCCTGGAAGCGATCCTCATCAGCATCTACCTCTACGGTTGGCGACGCCTCAAACCGTGGACACACTTCCTCGTCGGTCTGCCGCTGCCGGCCGTCGCCCTGCTCGGTGCGTTCGGGATCCTCGCGGCGAACGCCTGGATGAACTCACCGCGCGGATTCACCCTCGACGCCCATGGGAACCCGAGCGCGATCGACATCCGGCGGGTTCTCTTCACGCCCCTGCTCGGGCCGCAGTACTGGCACTTCATCCTCGCCGCGTACATGGCCGCCGGTTTCGGTGTCGCCAGCATCTATGCGGTCGGCTGGCTTCGCGGGCGCCGGGACCGCTATCACAAGCTCGGCATCACCGTGCCCTTCACGGTGGCGGCGATCGCCACACCGATCCAGCTCATCGTCGGCGACATCATCGCCCGCGCCGTCTTTCGTGAGCAGCCGGTGAAGTTCGCCGCCATGGAGCTGGTCTGGAGAACCGACACGCGGGTGCCGGAGTACATCTTCGGCCGGCTCAACGCCGACGGCACCGTCTCCGGCGGCATCCCGATTCCGTGGCTCGACTCGATGCTCGCCGGGTTCAGCCCCGACACCCGTGTCCAGGGGTTGGCGTCCGTACCGGTGAACAACCGCCCGTCACCTGAGCTCGCGACGCTCGTCCACACGTCGTTCGACCTCATGGTGATCCTCGGCACCCTGCTGTTCGGACTCTCGGCGTGGTACGCCCTTGCCTGGTGGCGGCATCGCGACCTGCCACGGTCGCGGTGGTTCTTCCGGTGCACCGCCCTGTCCGGGCTGGCGGCCATCCTCGCCATCGAGTTCGGCTGGATCACGACCGAGGTGGGCCGCCAACCATGGATCGTGTACGGATTCATGCGGGTGTCCGAGGCGGTGACCCGCAGCGTGGGACCCGCGACGATCTGGACGACCTTCGCCGTCATCGTCGTCCTCTACGTCCTCATCGCGACGGCGTTCATCCGGCTGCTGTTGCGGCTTCGGCTGCGCTGGCAGCTGGCCGACGCGGAGGCCGCCGCGCGGGAAGCGCACGAAGCCGGGAAGCGCCCGCCGTCGGAGGCGGGAACCACGACTGCAAACAATCCGCCGCCGGGTTCAGCCGAAGGTCCCCCGCAGCGCGACGACGAGGATCGGGACGGGGCCCCGTGATGACGGCCGCCACCATTGTCGCCCTCGTCCTGCTCCTGGGTGTGGCGGCGTACTCCTGCGGCGGCGGCACCGACTACGGCGCGGGCATGTGGGATCTCGCGGCCGGTGGCGTCGAGCGCGGCGACCGCCCCCGGCGGCTCATCGACTACGCGATGGCTCCGGTCTGGGAGGTCAACAACGTCTGGCTGGTCTTCGTCCTCGTCATCACGTGGACCGGCTTTCCCAAGGTCTTCGCGGCGGTGTTCTCCGCGGCATGGATCCCGCTCACGCTCGCCATTCTCGGACTCATCCTGCGGGGTGTCGGTTTCGCGTTCCGCAAGCCGACCCGGCACCCGAGGAGCCGGCTCCGCTTCACCGCGTTGTTCGGCGTCTCCTCGATCCTGACGCCCTTCTTCTTCGCGGCCGCACTCGGCGCGATCGCGTCCGGGCGGGTCCCGCTGGGCAGTCGTGACGCCACGATCGTGTCGAGCTGGCTGAATCCCACGTCCGTCGCGTTCGGTCTCGTGTCGCTCGCCGCCACCGCATTCATCGCGGCGGTGTTCCTGACCGGCGACGCGGGCCGGTTCGGTGCACCGGACCTGGTGACGTACTTCCGCCGCCGCTCCGTCGTGGCGGCGGGCGCCTTCATGGTGGTCGGTGCGGCGGCTCTCGCCGTGGTGCGGTTCGACACACCCCGCCTCTTCGCCGGGCTGTGGAGTGGTGGGGCACTGCTCTTCACCCTCGGAATACCGGTCCTCACGGTCCTCACGGCCGTTCTCGTCAGCCGCGGCATCCCCCGGATCCCCCGCGTGACGGCGGTCGGCGCGGTCGGCGCGACCGTGTTCGCGTGGGGCGTCGCCCAGCATCCGTACATCCTTCCGACCTCGCTGACCATCGAGCAGGGCGCGGCGCCCAGCAGTTCACTGAACTGGCTGGTGCTCGTCGTCGTGGTCGCGGCGATCCTCGTCATCCCACCGCTCGTCCTGCTCTACCGGCTGGACGCCATGGGTGCGCTGGAGGCCGATCACGACGAGGACCTGAAACCGCGCGGCAGCACCTGAGACCGGCCGCCGCGACGGGCTGCCTGACGCACCCGCGCCGCCGGCTCGGCGAGCTTCGCCTCCAGCTGCCGAAGCTCGTCCAGCACCTGATGGATCCAGAGCAGCTGCAGCCGATGGCCGGCAGGTGACTGCCCGCCGTCGGCCGCCGCCTGACGCAGGCAGGCCAGCCGATGGGTCTCGTCGGCGGGATCGACAGGTGCCGGTGGCGGTATGGAGTCGTCGCTGGTCAGCGCGCCGCAGAGGTCCTCGTACCACGCCTCGATCCCCTCGGCGTAGGACACCATCGCCGGATCCCGCGCACCGAACGCATCGGCCCGGTGGTCAACGGCTCCGGCCAGGTGATGCAAGGAGTGGCCCGCCAACCGGAGTTGGTTCGCACCCGCCACCAGCGCGCCCACGTCCGCCACCGGGATCGGCCGCGCACCCCAGTCGGTCAGATAGTGGCCGAACGCCTCGTCCAGGCGGTGGCCCGCGTCGATGGCCGGGTGGGCGAACGCGGCCAGCGGCTCGGCTCCCGGCACGCCCGCGATCCGGCGTACGGATGCGGTGACGTAGGCGATCGCCGAACGGTACGCCGCGGACAGGTCGTGGGTAAGCACGGTCGTGACCCCTTGGGGCCACAGGAGAATCCCGACCAGCAGGCTGATCGCCGAGCCGACGGCGATGTCCTCGAGCCGGACCAGGCCCACCTGCCAGCCGGTCGGCACGATCAGGTTGAACAGGATGAGCACCATGAGCGAGAACGCCGCCTGCCCGGCACCGAACGACAGCCGTCCGGCCGCATAGCTCGCGAAGAACACCGCCACCGGAAAGATCGCCCACAGGACCACCTGGTGCGATCCGATGGCCACCATCAGGGCGCCGCCCGCCACGACGCCGACGACCGTCCCGGCGACCGCCCGGACGACCGTCGAGCTGGTCCGCAGGGCGTTCGACCGCAACACCGCCAACGTGGCGAGCACGACCCAGAAGCCGTGCTGCAGATGGGCCAGGTGGGCGACCAGGACGGCGACGCCGAGCCCCACGGCGCCCCGGGCGCAGTTGCGGAACCACAGCGAGTCCGGGCGGAAGTTCCGCACCGCCGCGGCCAGACCCTCACGGGCCCGTTGTCCGACGAACGCGGCGGACGGCACAGGCCGCGCCTCGATACCGCCCGCCACTGCTTCGCGTGTGGCGCTGTCCGCCGGCGTACTCCCCCCGACACCGCTCTCGCTGACCGCGCCACCGGTGGCACGGAGGGCACTGACCGCCACCGACGCCGTGGCGAACGCCAGCGCCCGCATGCGCAACGCCGGCTCGATCGCCGCGAGCAGGGCCCTGTCCTCCGGCTCCGGTCGCGCGACCGACGTCTCGTCGATCCGGCGAAGGACCGTGAGCGCCATCTGCGAGCGGGCGCGCTCCAGCGCCTCGAGATCCGGTACACCGTTCCCCCGACGTAACCGGTCCGCGCTCGCCTGGAGGACGCCGACGACCTGGGCGCCGACCCGGCGGTTCTCGCCCTGCGCCATCGGTGCGGGTGTGTCGTCCCTGGTCGCGGCGGCGGCCTGCACGAGGGTGAACAGCCAGTCGATCTCGTTGACCAGGCAGGCGAGCCCCCGGTCGGTGCCAGCGGCGCCGGTCCGGTGGAACGGCGTACCGACGGCGATGTCCCGCATCTCCGCGATCGTGCCGGCCGCCGTACGCTTCACCGGCGGCGCCTCACCGAGCGCGTCCGGGCGCTTCGGGCCCGCCAGCCCTGCCGCCTCGATCAGGCGCGCCACGGCGACGCACGCATCGGCGGCCGCCAGCCGCAGCCGGTCGGTCGGCTGGTCGGCCAGGAGGAACATCGCGGCCGGAATTCCGACCGCGCATGCCAGGCCCCAGCCCGCGAGTCGGTCCGGCAGGTCGCTGACACCGCCGGGCAGCGAGACCGGAAGGACGAGCGTGAGCACCGCTCCGTTGCCGGCCGCCGCGAAGTAGCCGTTGACCACACCGGAATAGAGCACGAGGAAGCCGACGACCGTGGTCACCGACGCCGCGACCCAGGGATTCCCGGAGCACAGCGTCCCGATCGCGATCATGACGGCACCGGTCAGCGCAAGGGCGGCGTACGCCACCACCTGCGTACTCCGTCTGCCGGAGAACTCGACCATGACCAACAGCGCGAACGCACCGAATGCCGCGAAGAGCGCCACCTGGCGGTTGCCGATCACCACATGGGCGAACGCGAAGAGCGTGGGAATGACGATCGCGCCACGCAGCGCACGGCCGACCGCGTGCCGCTGCGGGCCCACGAGCACACGCCCGAGCGCGGTCATCAGCTCTCCTCCCGTTGCCACCCGACCCGTACCCATCGACGGGGGTTGCGGCGCGCACACGTCATGCCCGACTTCACCCGGCCCGGGTGAGGGGACCGCGGGTGCGGCGGCGGGATGGTGAGAGTGCGTCGGAAAATGTCCGACCAGATGTGGGGGAATGTGATGGCGAAGAGCCACGACGTATTCGTCTATCTCGGTACGTACGCGAACGAAGCCGACGCCGAGGCCGACCTGCAGGCGGTGAAGACCCTGCACCGGGAGGGCGCGATCGGGACGTACGACGCTGCCGTGGTCGACCGGCACGACGGGGACGTCCATGTCCACAAGGTCGAGACGCCGACCCGTCGAGGCACCTGGACGGGCGTCGGCGTCGGCGCGGTACTCGGGATCCTGTTCCCGCCGTCGATCGTCGGCACCGCGTTCGTCGGCGGCGTCGCGGGTGGCCTCGTCGGGCACTTCGCGCACGGCATGTCACGCAAGGATGTCCGGGAGCTCGGCGAGACCCTCGACACCGGCGAGGCCGCGTTGATCGTCATCGGACGGGACCGACTCGCGGAGAAGCTCGACAAGGCTCTCACCCGGGCCGAGCGGCTGGTCGAGAAAGAGGTCGACCTCGAAGGGCGGGAGCTCGACAAGCAGCTCGCGGCCGCCAACGCCGAGCAGAGCTAGTGTGCCCGGCGAGGAAGCGGTCCGACAGCAGTGCCGCCGGCGGGCAGGCGATCACCATGGCACAGACGACCGGTCGCCTGTCGGCCGGTGAGTTTCGTACGCTCTTCGCCGCCGTCTCCGCCTGGGACAGGGCAGGCGAACCGGCCGAGCGTGGGGCGCTGCGTCATCTCACCCCGGACCGCGTCGCCGCGGCCGCCCGACTGGTGCGTACGGGAGTGACGGTGCCGCTCGGCCGGGTCCTCGACACGCACAGGGGTCCGGCGAATCCGTCGCCGGCCGTGCACGTCATGACCTCGACACCGGAACCTGGTGGCGAGAGCGACGCCGACGCCACTGGCACCGTCCACTTCGCCACCGACTATGTGGGCCTCGACTACCACCATGACACGCACAGCCACGTCGATGCCTTGTGCCACGTCGACTTCGACGGCCTGCTCTACGGTGGCGTACCTGCCGAGACGGTGACGTCCTACGGTGCCGAGCACGCCTCGATCGCGACGCTCGCCGGAGGCCTGGTGGGCCGCGGGGTTCTGCTCGACATCCCGCGGGTGCGCGGCAGCCGGTGGGTCGAACCCGGCCAGCACGTCTACCGTAAGGACCTCGAAGCCGCCGAACACGAGCAGCGGGTGCGGGTCGGCACCGGGGACATCCTGCTCGTCCGCACCGGGCATGCTCGCCGGCTCGACGAGCTCGGACCGTGGGACACGGCGCGTGTCAAGGCCGGCTTGCATCCGGCAACGGTGACCTTTCTGGCCGAGCGGGAGGTCGCTGCGCTCGGGTGTGACGCCAACAGCGACACCGCACCGAGTACGACCGACGGGGTCGCCTTTCCCGTGCACGTTCTCGCCATCAACGCGATGGGGATCCACCTGTTGGACTATCTGCACTTCGAGGAGCTCGCCGAACGGTGTGTGCGAGAGGACCGCTGGGAGTTCTTGTTCGTGGCGGCGCCCCTGCGGGTTCCTGGCGGGACGGGCTCCCCGGTCAATCCGCTCGCGATCTTCTGACCCGGTGAGCCGACGCGATGACCTACGGGCGGCGAGAGGTTGCTAACGCCTCGCCGTCGCCTTCGGTCCGGGCTTGTCGATCGGCCCGGACGCATTGAACACACCCGCCATGCCGTTCTTCTTCTGGAAGGTACAGAAGAACGACAGGTTTCCCGACTTCGGCAACCTCACCGGCACCTCGGAGACGCCGCCGGGCTGGATCTGCATGTCGACGTACGTACCAGCGATCGTGAAGGTATGCGGCGACTGGCTCTCATTTTCCAAAGACACCACGATGCGCTGCCCCGGCGTTCCCTTGATCACCGTCGGAGAGAAGTAGTTGTCCTCGATCTCGATGCTGACCTTGCGCGCACCAGTGATGTCCTTCGTGCCGTGATAGTTGGCCCGCACGCCGGCGAGCTCAGCCTTGCTGCCGATCTGCAGGGTTGGGGTCGCCTTCGCCGGCTTCGGAGTGGCCGCACCGGATCGAGCAGGCTCCGGATCGCCGCCACACCCCGTGAGCGACAGGACGGAGATGAGTACCACGATCAGGCCCATCCCACGCATGGGAACACACCCCCGTGACCGGATGACTTCTGTCGGCAGCACATGACTTCTGCCCGACATTGACGGCGCCGAAGACAAAGCAAATGAACGTCTCGAATCTAGATCAGAAGGCGATCGGTTTGGAGCGAATTCCGGCAGCTGGTGAATTCGTCGCCGCAAAGGCCTTTCTGTTTCACTTCTTTCCAAAGTGGAGTATCAGGTCGGCTCCGGCGGGCCGAGGCTCAGTCGCCCGCGTCGCTGCAACACATAAACGGTCACCGCCGCGCCGACCGCGAGGATTCCCAGCATGGCCGGGCTGAGCCACGGCGTCGACCATCGCTGGCCGAGGTCCTCGGCGTAGCCGATGGCGGTGTTGCCGAGGGCTGTGGTGATGCCGGCGGCGGTCGTCGCGAGGCCGATGTAGGTTCCGGTCAGCCCTACGGGGGCGAAGCCGCTCACCAGGTCGAGTGCGTAGGGCTGCGCGACGTCGAGTCCCAACGTCAGCAGCAGTGTCGCCGCCAACACCGGCAGCGCGGCCACCACGACCGCGACCACCGCTGTGCCATCGTCGCCCGACCCGTCCAGTGGCGTCATCGTCGTACTCCATGCCAACGGCACGAACGAGGCCGCGGTGGCGACCAGGCCGCATGTGATCGCCGTACCCGGCGCCAGGCGGCGGCGTAGCCACCTGATCATCCGGAGCTGGGCGGCCAACGTCAGCACGGTGGACACCAGGAACACGCACCCGGCCGCGCCCGCCCACCCGGTGACGCGGGTCGCCTCGAGCGGAAGCAGCAGATAGAACTGGTTGTAGAGCAGGAAGAGCACGGACGTGGCCACCGCGAATCCGGTGAACGCACGGTTGCGCAGACCGTCGCGCACGGATGCGCCGAGTCCCTGCGTGAGTGGCTCGACCGGCCGTGAGGGCAGCGCGAAGCACTGCCAGATCGTGAGAACGCCGAAGATCGCCGCCGCCACGCCCGCCGTCCACCGGAAGTCGACCGCGACCATCACGCTGCCCAGCAGGGGACCGGTCAGCGCCCCGACGGTGCTCGCGATGTTCTGCAGGGCGAAGGCGTCGAGCCGCCGGTCCCCGGCCTCGACCGCGATGTACGCACGAGCCGCCGGGCTGAAGAACGCACCCGCGAGTCCGACCAGCATCGACGCCGCGACGAGTCCGACCACCTGGTCGACGATCGCGAACATTCCGAAGGCCACGCACCGCAGGGCGCAGCCGACGATGATCACCGGGCGGGCGCCGAACCGGTCGGCCGCCGTACCACCGACGAGCGTCAGGCCCTGTTGGCAGAAGACCCGTAGGCCGAGGATGGCACCGACCGCGGCCGCCGCGAGGTGGCGCTCGTCGCGAAGATAGGTGGCGAGGAAGGGGATCAGGACGAAGAACCCGAAGGCGATGCCGAACGTGTTGACCAGCAACACCTGCACCGCCGGGGACAGCGATCGCGCCAGCCGGAAGGTTCTCATCGAGCGACCACGACAGACAAGGCTAACCCGGCCGGTTCGGCCGCCCAAAGCGTCACCCCGACGAACGCGTCACCCCGAGAAGCGTCACCCTGACGAAAGCGTCACCTCGACGAATCGGGGGCGGTAGATCGTCACGTCGTCGTACAGGTCGGCGTTGGGGTCGAGACTGTTGACGTTGTAGGTGACGAGCAGCCGGTCACCGCTGCGGAGATCGGGATGTTCGTGCGCGTTGTAGGTGATGATGTTCGGGTTGCCGTAGGACCCGTCCGCGCCGGTTTCGGGCGTGACGTAGACGGTCGTCGCACGAGTGAAGGGCCCGGTGGGTGAGCACCCGACGTAGGCCACGATGTTCCTGCTGAACAGCTCGGTCGTGTCCTGCGTGATGACCAGGTAGCCGTCCCGGAAGGGTGCGACGCTGTACTCGTTGGCAACACCGGGCATGATCCGGGCCGTGTCGGTCTCGGTGGCCGACCAGCCGGACCCGGTCCAGTAGGACCACGGCCCGGCGGCGACGTCGCCACCCTTGACCCGGGCGAGGTGCATGTACTTCGTGGCGCCGAGATCCTCGACTCCATAGATGTAGGTGTAACCGCCGACCCGCTGCAGCCACGACGCCCACTGCACACCGGCGGCCGATGGCATGGGAACGAGCTCCCGTAGCGTCAACCGGTCGGGGTCGAAGCGGCCGAGCTTGTTCTCCCGCCAGGCGAAGTCCCAGGGTTCCGGGCCGGTTCTGCCGTACTCCAGGAACATCACGTCGAGCGAGTTCGGCGTGACTGTGCCGGCGCCCAGCCAGTTCCAGGTGTCCGGCTCGTCCGGCGGAACCAGGGACTCGGGCGCGTCAGGCGTGCCGCCGCTGACGGTCGTGAGCTCGTCGCCATCCTCCACGACGAAGGAGTTGTTGAGGAACGGAACGGTGGTCGGCCGGCTGAGGTCGTCGTTGACCGGACCCCAGAACGTGTCCGAGAACAGCCACAGGGTGCGACCACTGGTGAGCGGGACCGAGTAGGTGCTGTCCCCGCCGGTCCAGCCGACGCCGCTGTTGCCGTAGTCGGCGAACCGCTGGGTGCGTCCCTCGTCGATCTCGGCCGTCGCCGTCCACTGTTGCCCGGGCAACGCGCAGGAGCGCCCCGCCGCGCCGCCTGCGGTCCGGGCGGTCTCGCCGGTACCAGGGGCACCACCGACGCTTCGCGCGGCGGCACCGGCGGGCGGCACCGCGAGCATGAGCGCGACCGAGGCGCCCAGGACCCCCGCGACCGCCGGCCGGGCCAGAGTGTTGCGTGAACGGAGCCGTCGCTTCGAGCCGTTGCGCCGCATCGCGCACCTCCTGCACGTCGTACAACCCCGTGGAAGGGGTTGCATGGTAGCGCACCGCCTACCTTTCGGGCAGTAGGTCGCGCGCCGGCACCCCCTAGGGGATGCCGACATAGTTCTCCGCGAGACTGCGGGCGTACGCCGGTGACGTCGTGACATAGCGCAGCTGCGAGAGCTGGAGCTTCACCTCGTACGGATCGTGACCGGGGAACCGGTGCAGCATCGAGGTCATCCACCAGGAGAAGTGCTGCGCCCGCCAGACCCGGCGCAGGCAGGTGTCGGAGTAGCTCGCGAGCAGGTCGTCGCGGCCGTCGGCGTACCACGCGGCGAGCGCCTCGCCCAGCACCTTGACATCGGCGAGGGCGAGGTTCATGCCCTTCGCGCCGGTCGGCGGCACGATGTGCACGGCATCACCGGCGAGGAAGAGCCGCCGCCACTGCATCGGTTCGACGACCAGGCTGCGCATCGCGGTGACACCCTTCTCCAGCACCTCGCCCTCGGTGAGCCGCCACCCGTCAGCCATCGCGAGCCGGGCCTGCAACTCTGCCCAGATCCGGTCGTCGGGCCAGGCGGCAACGTTCTCGTCCGGAGGAACCTGCAGATAGAGCCTCGACAGTTCCGGGGTACGCATGCTGACGAGGGCGAAGCCGCGCTCGGAGTGGCAGTAGACCAGCTCATTCGTCGCGGGCGGCGCGGCGGCGAGAATGCCCAACCAGGCAAAGGGATAGGTGCGTTCGTACGTCGTCAGGACGCCCTCTGGCACGGCGGACCGGCTCACGCCGTGGAAGCCGTCGCAGCCGGCGACGACATCACAGCGCAGTTCCACGTCGCGGCCCTCGTGTCGGAAGGCGACGACGGGCTCGTCGACATCGAGACCGTGCAGGCGTACGTCGGAAACCTCGAAGAGGATCGGCTCCCCCGCGGACAGGCGGGCCGCCACGAGGTCCTTCACCACCTCCTGCTGGCCGTAGACGGTGATCGCCCTCCCCGTCAGCTCGGTCATCGGCACCCGGTGCCGCTCCCCCGCGAACTGCAGGTTGACGCCCTCGTGCACCATCCCCTCACGGAGCAGTCGGTCGCCGACGCCGGACTCGACGAGCAGGTCGACGGCACCCTGTTCGAGGACGCCCGCGCGGAGTCGGTGCTCGATGTAGTCGCGGCTGCGGATCTCCAGGACCACCGAGGAGATGCCGCGCAGGTGCAGCAGGTGCGCGAGCATCAGCCCCGCCGGGCCCGCGCCGATGATGCCGACCTGCGTCCGCAACGGTTGCTCCCTTCCCTCGCATGAGGGTGCCCCTCATCCAGTCCGCTTCCGTAGGAGGGTGCCCCTCACCCAATAGGTTCGTAGGAAGGGGCCCTCATCCAACCAGGCGACGTTCGGTACACGCGGCTCAGAACGGGTACGGCGAGATGTCGCCCTGCACCGTGAGCCACTGGGTCTCGGTGAACGCCTCGATGTTCGCCGCCGCACCGCCGAACCGCGCGCCGGTCCCGGACGCCGCCACCCCACCGAACGGCGCGACCGCCTCGTCACTCACCGTCTGGTCGTTGATGTGGACGATGCCGCTGGGGATGCGTTCGGCGAGGGCGATCGCCTTCATGACGTCGCGGCTGAGGATGCCGAGCGAGAGACCGTACTCCGTGTCGCCGGCGAGGGCGACCGCCTCGTCGAGGTCGCCGAACGCCGTCACGGGGGCGACCGGACCGAACACCTCCTGCGCCCAGGCGGGCGTCTCGCGAGTCACGTGGGATAGGACGGTGGGGCGGTAGAACAGTCCTTCGTACGTCCCACCGGCCGCGAGCGTCGCCCCCGCACCGATGCTGGACGTGACCAGGGAGTGGATCTTGTTCCGCTGGCTGGTGTCGATGATCGGTCCGAGCGCCACCTGGTCGACGGCAGGGTTGCCCACCGGGAGATGATTCGCCTTCTGGACAAGGCGTTCGGTGTAGTCGGTCGCGATGCGTTCATGCACGAGATGCCGGCCGGTCGTCATGCAGATCTGCCCCTGGTGCAGGAACGAACCGAACGCACCCGCCGACGCCGCGAGGTCGAGGTCGGCATCATCGAGCACGATGAGTGCGGAGTTGCCGCCGAGCTCCAGGTGGACGCGCTTGAGGTGCCTGCCGGCCACGTCGGCGACCTTGCGTCCGACCGCCGTCGAGCCGGTGAAGCTGACAACCCGCACCCGTGGATCCGTGATCAGCGCCTGGCCGGCGTCGCCGCCGCCAGGGAGTACGTGGAGGACGCCATCGGGCAGGCCCGCCTCCTGGAAGATCCGCGCGATCGTCACCCCACCCGACACGGCGGTACGCGGATCCGGCTTGAGAACGACGGCGTTGCCCAGCGCCAGCGCCGGCGCGACCGACCGGATGCCCAGGATCAGCGGAGCGTTGAACGGCGCGATCACGCCGACGACGCCCGCTGGCAGTCGACGCACCATGCTGAGGCGTGGCTGCTCCGACGGGATGATCTCGCCCAGGGCCCGCGACGGCAGCGTGGACGCTTCGTAGGACTCCTGCGTCGCGATGTGCGTCTCCAACTCCGCCTTGGGCGGGATCGAGCCGGTCTCCCGGATGATCCAACCCTGGATCTCCTCCTTGTGCTGGTCCCAGAGGGCTCCGGCCCGGCGGAGTACCGCGGCCCGCTCCTGGAATCCGGTCGCCGCCCAGGCCCGCTGCGCCTCGGCCGCACGGGCGCACGCCGTGGCGACGTCACCCGCGTCCGCACGGCCGACCTGGCCCAACTCCTCCCCCGTGGCAGGCTCCACGACGGGAGCCGCACCGCCTTCCGCGGTCACCCAGCCGGAGCTGAAGATCCGTCCGGACCAGGTGCTGTCGTCGAGGAGTGTCATGCTCGGCTCCCTCTCGTGGTCGAAGGCGTGGGGTCGAAGGCGTGGGGTCGTAGGCGGCCAGGGGTCGGAGGCGGGTCGATGGTCGTCAGGGGTCGAAGTGTTCCTCCGCGACGACGCGGATGTCGAGGAGCAGGGGATCCTGGCGGCCGGCGAGCGTCGGTACCACTTCGTCGAGCACCGCGGTCAACGTGGCGTGGTCGTCGATCCGCCGGGCCGGACAGCCCAGACCGCCGGCGAGTGCATGGATGTCCACGCCGTCGAAACCCGGCCACGGTGGCCTACCCCCGTGGCGTTCGGCCAACCGGTCCATGATCGCGTAGCCGCCATTGGAGAGGACGACGAACAGCACGCCACATCCGTACCGCACGGCGCTCCACAGGGCCTGGATCCCGTACATCGCCGAGCCGTCGCCGACCACCGCGACCACCGGCCGGCTCGGGTCGCCCATGCGGAGGCCGGCCGCCGCGGGCAGCGCGAAACCGAGGCCACCCATCGCCGCGCTGACGAACCCGCGCGGCGCACGAGCGGGAAGGAGCCGATGCAGGTCGGGGCGGGTCGACGGGGTTTCCTCGACGAGTACGACGTCGGCGGGGAGCCGTTGGGCGAGCGCGGCGAAAACGTGGGCGGCGCGGAGGAGGGGTCGGCCGCCCACGGGTTCGCCGCGGTCCTGGGGTGCTTCGCCGGTGCGGACCGGCGGGGACGCTTCGGCGGCGGGCCCGGAGCGCTGGGTGACGAGAGTCGCGAGGTGGGCGCAGGTGAGGGCCGGGTCGGCGACGACGCCCAGGGCTGCCGCACTGTGGTGGACCTCCGCGGGGTCGTCGCTCACCACGATGATGCTGACGCCGGCCGGAACGAGCGGCCCCGGTTCGTACGGATACTGCCGGAACGCGGGCGCGCCGACGACCACGACCACGTCGTAGGTCTCGAGAACCCTGCGCAGCTTTCCCCGCCCGGCCGGCAGGTGACCCGCGAAGAGCGGGTGGTCCTGCGGAAACCCCGCCCGCGCACCGAAGGACTCCTGCCACACCGGGCAGCCGAGGCGTTCGACCAGGGCGGTCAGCGCCTGCCACGTGGTTGGATCATCGGCCCCCGCGCCGGCGACGATTGCAGGCGTCCGCGCCGCGTCGAGCCGCTTCGCGATCTCCGCCGTGGTCGCGGCATCGGCGGCGCTCGCGCGGCGTACGACCTGGGGTGCAGCCAATCCCAGCCCGGCCGCGGGGTCGATCTCAGCCGACCAGTCGTCCATCGGAACGACGACGAGAGCCGGTCCGCGCCCCGTCGCCGCCTCGTGCCAGGCCCGCCGGATCGCGGCAGGTACGTCCTGCGGGAGCACCGGTTGGTCGGCCCACACCGGATACGCGCCGGCCAACGCGTCCAGCCGCCGGCCGGCCAGGAAGGGCTCCAGCGCCAGATGCCGACGGTCCTGCTGCCCGACGAGAACGACGAGCGGCGCGCGGTTGACCCGCGCGGTCGCGAGCGCGCCTACCGCGTTGCCCAGACCAGCGGTCGTGTGCAGGATCGCCAACGCCGGATGGCCCGTCGCGATCGCGTGCCCGGTCGCCATCCCGACCACGGAACCCTCGTGCAGTGCGAGAACGAACTGAAAGTCGTCCGGCATCCCGGCGAGGAACGGCACCTCCGTCGAACCAGGGTTGGCGAAAGCCGTCCGCAGGCCGCAGTCACGCAGGACGTCGTACGTCGCCTCGCGGACCGTCGCCTCGCGGACCGTCGCCTCGCGGACCGTCGCCTCGCGGACGGTCGTCACGGCTTGCCCCTCTCAACCCGCTCCGCCCACTCGGTCCCTGCCGCCACCGCGGACTCCTCAGCAGACCCAGCTGCGGAGACCGCCGTCCGGTGGCCCTGCTTCGCCCGCTGGATCTGGGTGAAGACATGTGCCCGCAGCTCGCCGAACCGGGTCGACGACCGGGTGGTCAGCTGGTCGCGGGCGTCGGGCAGGTCGACGGGTACGTCGTCCATCACCACGGTCGGCGCGGCGGACAACACGAGCACCCGCTGCCCGAGATAGACCGCCTCGTCGATGTCGTGGGTGACGAACAGGATCGTCACACCGAGCCGCTGCCACAGTGCCCGCACCAGATCCTCCAGGTCGGCGCGGGTCTGCGCGTCGACCGCGGCAAAGGGCTCGTCCATCAACAAGACATGGGGTTCGTACGCCACCGCCCGCGCGAGGGCCACCCGCTGCTGCATGCCACCGGAGAGCTGCCAGGGGTACGCCGAGCCGACGTCGCCCAGCCCCACCGCCTCGAGCGCCTCGACCACGAGTGCGCGTCGGCGTGCCGACGGTAGCTTCTTCTGCTTCAACGGGAGCTCGACATTGGCGGTCACCGACATCCACGGGAACAGGCTTCTGGCGTACTCCTGGAACACCACGGCCATTCCCGGCGGCGGCCCGTCGACGTCCCGGCCATCCAGCACGACGGACCCGGACGTGGGCGCCAGCAGCCCCGCCACGCATTTGAGCAGCGTCGTCTTCCCGGCACCGGACGGCCCGACGACGCACACGAGCGAGCCCTTGGCGACGCCGAAGCTCAGGTCCCGCACGGCCTCGACCGAACGGCCCGGCCCTTCGTACACCTTCGCGAGCGCACGGACCTCCAGCAACGCACCCGCGGTTCGCGGCACCGACCCGGTGGTGGCCGACGTCATCACCTCACCTCCTGCCACGTTCAGCCCCGGCCGCTGTGTCTGTCCGTGGGACGGCCCACGGAACCCAGCGCACTGGCATGCCAGGCGAGGACGCGACGCTCGAAGGCCCGCATCGCCAACGCCAGGCCGAAACCCAACAGACCGAGGAGAAAGATCCCCGTCCACATGTCCGTCACCGCGAACGAACGCTGGAACGAGATCACCGTGAAGCCCAGCCCGTTGTTCGCGGCGAACATCTCACTGATGACCATCAGGATGATCCCCACCGACAGCGCCTGCCGCATGCCGGTGACGATCTGCGGGCTGGCCCCGCGGACCACGAGATGGCGCAGCCTTGCCCAGCCACGGATTCCGTACGAACGGCACGTCTCCGCCAGCACCTCGTCGACCGCGCGGACGCCTTCGACGGTGTTGAGCAGGATCGGCCAGAGACAACCGGAGACGACCACCAGCACCTTCATCGTGTGCCCGAGGCCGGCGAAGAGGATCAGCACCGGCACCAGCACAGGGGGCGGGATCGCGCGCAGGAACTCCAACATCGGTTCGCAGAAAGCCCGCACCCGGCGGTACGAACCAATGACGATCCCCACACCGACGCCGGCGACGAGCGCGACGCCGAAGCCGGCGGCCAGCCGGAGCACGCTCGGCACCACGTCCTGGACGAAACGCTCCCCGAACCAGACGTCGTCGAAGCTCGCCAGGATGCCGGACAGTGGCGGCAGGTAGTAGCTCTCGCTGTCCGCCGACGCCACCCACCACAAGGCGAGGAGGACGACGGGAAGCCCGAAGGTCAGGCCGATCCACCGGGCGGCCCGAACGACGCCGACCCCTGCGTTGCTGCCGTTCATGCGGGCCGCTCCCCTCGGACCGACGTGTGCCAACGGAGTACGCGGCGCTCCAGCAGTCTCGCCGCGAGGTTGACCGCGACGCCGAGAAGGCCGGTGACGAGCACCAGGGCGTACATCGTGTCGACCGCCCCACCTGCCTGCGCCGTGCCGATCCGGTTGCCGAGCCCAGGCGTACCGATGATGAGCTCTGCGGTGATGGTGAGGATCAACGCGACCGCGGCGGCGAGGCGCAGGCCGGTCATCACATAGGGCAGCGCGCTCGGCCACACGACATGACGGATCCGCGCCAACCGCCCCAGCCCGAACGTGCGCGCCGTGTCACGCGCCACCGGATCGACGTCCTGGACGCCGTACAACACCTGCACGAGGATCTGCCACATCGACGCGTAGACGACGAGCAGGAGCGTCGAGCCGAGCCCTGTGCCGAAGACCAACACCGCAAGGGGAATCAGGGCAACGGACGGGATCGGACGAAGGAACTCGATCGTCGACGCCGTGATACTGCGCAGCGCCGGGACCGTGCCGATGACGACGCCCGACCCGATGCCGAGAACGAGCGCCACCAGCAGCCCGACGAACCACCCGCGGACCGTCTCGGCGACGGCGATCCAGAACCCGGGCGTGCCCAGTTGTTCGGCGAGCGCCGCCGCGATCCCACTGAAGGGTGGGAGGTACTCCGGCGCGACCAGGCCGACGCGGGGCACCAGTTCGAGCAGCAGCAGGAACGCGCCGAACCCCAGGATGCCGAGGACGGCGTTCGAACCCGCCAGCCGGCGTGCGGTGGCGCGGCCGCCGCCGGGCCGCGTCACCACCGTCGACGTCATGGCAGGACGTCCCCGACGTCGAACTTCTCCTTGATCAGGCCGTCTTCGTACATCAGGTCGGCGAGGGTCTGCACCGCATCGGCGTTGACGTCCGGCGGCCATGCGGGAAGGACGATCTTGTCCGCCACGGCGGGGTCGATCTCGGTGTAGGTCGACAGGATCTCGCGGGCCTCGTCCGGATGTTCATCGGCGTACGCCAACGACTTCTCGATCGCCGCCGTGAACCGCTTGGTGAGATCGGACTCCTCCGCGATGACCTTCTCGGTCGTGAAATAGCACGCGATCGTCAGGTCGGGCGCGGGATCGGCGAAGTTCGACGCGACGAGTTTCGCACCCTGGTCCATCGCGATCGTGAGGAACGGTTCCACGACCATCGCGGCGTCGACCCGGTGGTTGGCGACGGCCGCCGGCATCTCCGGGAAGGGCAGCTCGCTGAACCGAACGCCGGTCGGATCCCCGCCATCCTTGCGGATCGACGCTCTCGTCGTCGTGTCGCTGATGTTCTGGAGATTGTTGATCGCGACCGTCTTGCCGGCGAGATCCTTGGCAGAGTTGATGGGTGAGTCCTCGGGTACGACGATGCCGCCGAAGTCCTTGCCCACCTCGCCGGTCGACGCGTTGCCGTTGGCGATGGCCTTGAGCGGGATGTTCTGCGACCGCGCGATGATCAGCGACGTCACGTTGCCGAACGCGAAGTCGAAGTCACCGCTCACCACACCGGGCACGGCAGCGGCACCGCCGGTGGTGTTGACGACCTCGAGGTCGATGTTCTGCTCTTCGAAGAATCCCTTGGCCTTGCCGAGGTGCAGGGGCGCGACGTCGACGATCGGGATCGCGCCGACCCGTACCTTGTCGAGACCGCCGGCGGACTTCTCGTCCTTCGTACTCTCCCGCTCACCGCCCCCCGGCGGTCCGGGTGCGTTCTCCGACAGGCTGCCGCAGGCGGCGGAGGCGAACAGCAGGGCGGTGGCGACGGCCGCGGCAGCGACCCGGGCGACCGCACCTGCGTGGACAGTGGTGCTGCTGACGAGACGCCGCATCGATCTCTCCTACGAAGCGGAGGTCCAGACGCTTCTGGACGAGTGTTCGCTGCACGAACGACTGTTCACTATGAGAACGTAGAGACATCCCGCCTCCGCCGTCAATGGCAGCCGCCACATTGCCGACGCGCGAAGCCCGCCGTGGCGCGGGTGCCCCAGCAGTGGGTGAGGACGACACTGGCCGCCGGAGGTGCTCCGAGCGCCACGAGACGTTGACGCGTACAGCCAGGAGCCCGTATGTTCGTGATAAGAACATGCGTCCGCGATGCGAACATCGACCCGACGACGACGGCTCGCTGTCGCGGCGGAGAAGGACTTCCTGGGGGTGGGGCGGTGGCTGAGATCCTCCCGCTCAGCGCGGCCGTCGCGGACCTCGTCCACGACGGCGACATGGTTGCCCTCGAGGGCTTCACCCATCTCATCCCCTTCGCCGCCGCGCACGAGATCATCCGCCAGCGACGCCGCGACCTGACCCTGGTCCGCATGACGCCCGACCTGATCTACGACCAGCTCATCGGCATGGGCTGCGCCAGCCGGCTCGTCTTCAGCTGGGGCGGCAATCCCGGCGTCGGATCGCTGCACCGGTTCCGCGATGCCGTCCAGAACGGCTGGCCGGGTCCCCTCGAGATCGAGGAGCACAGCCATGCCGGCATGGCCAACCGCTATGTCGCGGGTGCGTCGGGGCTGCCGTTCGCGGTGATGCGCGGCTACACGGGCACCGACCTGCTCGAGTACACCGACACGATCAGGCCGATCACCTGTCCGTTCACGGGCGAGGTCCTGACCGCGGTCCCGGCGTTGCGTCCCGACGTCGCGATCGTCCACGCCCAGCGTGCCGACCGGGCGGGCAACGTCTCGATGTGGGGCATCACCGGCGTGCAGAAGGAGGCAGTCCTTGCCGCGGAACGGTCGCTCGTGACCGTCGAGGAGATCGTCGACGAACTCACGCCCGTGCCCGACCAGGTGGTGCTTCCCACGTGGGCGGTCACCGCGGTCGCGGAAGTCCCGGGCGGGGCGCATCCGTCGTACGCCATGGGGTATTCCGTCCGCGACAACGACTTCTACGTCGCGTGGGATCCGATCAGCCGGGACCGGGAAACCTTCCAGCGTTGGATTGCCGACCACGTGCTCGGAGTAGGCGAACCGCACGGCCAATCACGATGACGACCCGGGAGCGAACCGTGGAGCGGCGGTGCGGGAGGGGGCAGCGGTGAGTGAGGCGTACACCTCCGACGAGATGATGACGGTCGCGGCGGCGCGGCGGCTGCGCGACAACACGGCCTGCTTCGTCGGTATCGGCCTGCCGAGCACCGCCGCCAACCTCGCCCGTGCGACGCACGCGCCCGGCCTGGTGCTGATCTACGAGTCCGGGTGCCTCGGGGCAAAGCCCGGCCGGTTGCCGCTGTCCATCGGAGACGGGGTACTCGCGGAGACGGCCGACGCCGTGGTGAGCGTCCCCGAGGTGTTCAACTACTGGCTCCAGCCCGGCCGCGTCCACGTGGGCTTTCTCGGGGCCGCGCAGATCGACCGGTACGCCAACATCAACACGACGATGATCGGCAGCGACTACGCGAACCCGAAGGTCCGCCTGCCCGGAGCCGGCGGCGCGCCGGAGATCGCGGCGTCCTGCCAGGAGGGGGTTGTCGTCGTACGCCAGACCCAGCGGACGTTCGTCCCGCGGCTCGACTTCGTGACCTCCGTGGGCTTCGGCACCGGCCCGGGCGACCGGCAGCGGCTCGGCCTCACCGGCGCGGGACCCCGACTCGTCATCACCGACCTCGGCATCCTCGAACCCGATCCGCAGACCTGCGAACTCACCCTCACCCACCTGCATCCCGGCGTGAGTGTCGACGAGGCCCGCGCGGCGACCGGATGGGACCTCGCCGTCGCGCCGCAGGTCGAACGGACGGAACCGCCGACGGAGCGGGAACTCGCCGTCCTGCGTACCCTCATGGCCACGATGCTCGGCGGCGACGGCACGACACAGCCCAGGCCGACCACGGAGTCCACGCCGACGACGCCGAGCACCCGACCGGCCGAACGGAGTGGTACGCGGTGAGCCGGGACGTCTACATCCTCGATGCGGTCCGTACGCCGATCGGCAGGCACGGCGGCGCCCTGGCCGGCGTACGCCCGGACGACCTGGCCGCCCACGTCGTCGGCGAGGTCGTCCGCAGGAGTCCGCAGCTCGACCCCGCCCGCATCGACGACGTACTCCTCGGGGATGCCAACGGCGCCGGCGAGGACAACCGGAACGTCGCCCGGATGGCCGTCCTGCTCGCCGGCCTACCGACATCCGTCCCCGGCGCGACGCTCAACAGGCTGTGCGGGTCGGGAATGGAGGCGGCGGTCGAGGCGAGCCGCGCGGTGGCGCTCGGCGACGCGTCGCTCGCCATCGCGGGTGGCGTGGAGTCGATGAGCCGGGCGCCGTGGGTGCTGCCGAAGCCGGAACGGGCCTATCCGCGTGGGCACGAGACGCTGGTCTCGACGACGCTCGGTTGGCGCCTCGTCAATCCGGCGATGACGCCTGAGTGGACGGTCTCGCTGGGTGAGGGCGCGGAGATCCTCGCCGAGAAGTACGCCGTCGGCCGCGATGCCCAGGACGCCTTCGCCCTGAGGAGCCACCAGCGGGCGGCTGCCGCGTGGGAGGCCGGGGCGTTCGCCGACGAGGTGACGGTCATGCCCGGCACCGCCCTCGAACGCGACGAGTCCATCCGGGCGGACACCTCGATGGCGGCGCTCGCTGCCCTGAAGCCGGCGTTCAGGCCGGACGGGACCGTCACCGCCGGCAACTCCTCACCCCTCAACGACGGCGCGGCGGCGCTGCTCATCGGCGACGCGGACGGTGCGGCCGCGGCGGGCCGTGAGCCGTTGGCGCGGATCGTCGCGCGCGGTGTCGCCGCCGTCGAGCCGCAGCTCTTCGGTATCGCGCCGGTGCATGCCGCCGAACGGGCGCTGAGCCGCGCCGGCCTGCGTTGGGCCGACCTCGACGTCGTGGAGCTGAACGAGGCGTTCGCGGCCCAGTCGCTCGCCTGCCTCGCCGAATGGCGCGAGCTCGATCCCGAGATCGTCAACCCGCTCGGCGGAGCGATCGCGCTCGGGCATCCACTCGGCTGCTCCGGCGCGCGCATCCTCGGGACACTGGCGTGGCAGCTGCACCGCCGGGGCGGCGGACGCGGCCTGGCCGCGCTCTGCATCGGCGTCGGCCAGGGCCTCGCCGTCATCCTGGAGAGCCCATGATCCCGACGCGCCAGCCCAGGCAGCCCACGTGTCCGCACGGTCGATCCACAGTGACGGGAGCGCGAGGATGACGCACCAGCAGACCGGCCTCGTCCTGCCGAGGTACGAGCCCGCCATCGGGGTCCATCCCCCGCTGGACTCGCCCGGCTACAAGTCGACCGGGTTGCGTTTCCCGCACGCCCCGCTCGTCGTGCTGCCCCAGCGGCTCACCGAGATGACGGGACCGCTGCTCGGCGAGGAACGCATCGGCGAGCTCGACCACGACCTGACCCGCCAGCACCCGGGCGGCGAGGCGCTCGGCCAGCGGATCCTCGTGCACGGCAGGGTCCTGGAAAGCGACGGCCGGCCCGTCCCGAACACCCTGGTCGAGGTGTGGCAGGCCAACGCCGCCGGCCGCTACCGCCACGCTCTCGACACCTGGCCGGCGCCACTCGACCCGCACTTCACCGGCGCGGGTCGGGTGATGACCGACGCCGAGGGACGGTACGAGTTCCTCACCATCAAGCCGGGCGCCTATCCGTGGCGCAACCACCCCAACGCCTGGCGGCCGGCGCACATCCACTTCTCGCTGTTCGGGCGGGCGTTCACGCAGCGGCTGGTGACGCAGATGTACTTCCCGGACGATCCGCTGTTCGACCAGGACCCGATCTTTTTGTCCGTACGCGACGAGGGCGCGCGGCAGCGGATGGTCTCCCGCTACGACCACGACCGTACGACGCCGGAGTGGGCGCTCGCGTTCTCGTTCGACATCGTGCTGCGCGGTCGCGAGGCCACGCCGTTCGAGGAGGAGGAAGAGGATGACGAGTGACGCTGGATCCCTCACCCGGTGGGGGATCACGCCGTCGCAGACGGTCGGTCCGTACCTCTCCCTCGGCCTGCCGTGGTCCGACGGTTCGTACGTCGTCCCCGCCGGGACGCCTGATGCCGTCCGGATCGGCGGCCAGGTCGTCGACGGCGCCGGCGTACCCGTCCCCGACGCGTTGATCGAGACCTGGCAGGCCGACCCGGCCGGACGCTTCGACCACCCCGACGACCCGCGCGGCGCGTGTCCACCCACCGTGCCGGGCTTCCGCGGCTTCGGCCGCAGCCCGACGGACACCGACGGCCGCTGGTGGGTGCTGACGGTCAAGCCGGGGTGCCTGCCGTGCCCGGACGGCGACCTCGAGGCGCCGCACCTCACCGTGTCGGTTCTCGGCCGCGGCATGCTCGATCGACTGGTGACCCGGATCTACTTCCCCGACGAGCAGGAAGCGAACGCCGCCGACCCGGTGCTCGCGGCGTTGCCAGCCGCGGCGCGCGCCACACTGGTCGCCCGGAAGGACGAGGACGGGCTCCGCTTCGACATCAGGCTGCAGGGTGCGAATGAGACCTGCTTCTTCGCGGTCTGACGGACCTGAGGTGCCTGGGTTGTTCGGTCCGCTGTTCGGGGACGCCGAGGTCGACGCGGCGGTGTCCGACACCGCCGTCCTGCAGGCGATGCTCGACGTGGAGAGTGCGCTCGCCCAGGCGGCGGCCGACGCGGAGCTGTTCCCCCGCGAGACGGCGGAGGCGATCTCCGCCGCGTGCGAGCCGCACCGTTTCGACATCGCGCGCCTGGGCGAGGACGCCGAGGGGGCCGGC
>NZ_JBEFTW010000025.1:0-120037 GCF_040196095.1 Actinopolymorpha sp. B17G11 | reverse complement strand
AGCACAATCCGCGATCGCAACGCCAACGCCTGCGACGACTTCGCCCGACGCGACCACCGCGTCAACGTCTGGCACTCCTCATCGCTCAACACAAGCTCAGCCTTCGGCCGCCCAGTCCTCGCCATCCGCCAAACCTACACTTACCCGACGAATTTCAGGCGGAGGACACTAGCCGGTCGGCCCTACGACCTCCGGCATGCCTGTGCCTCCACCTGGCTCAACGCTGGCGTGGCACCGACGCGGGTCGCACAATGGCTCGGCCACAGCGTGGACGTACTCCTACGGGTCTACGCCAAGTGCATCGATGGCCATGAAGGCGCGGACCGTAAACGCATCGAACGGTTCATGAGTCCCAGGGCCGAGGACTGACCATGCACCAAGGCTCGACGTGGAGGAAGCTGTACGGCCCCGATTCGACCTGTCGGGCCGTTCGCAAGTCGCAAGCGCGGACGTTTGGTGGGCGACTGGACGGTATGGCGCAGCTACGAATTCAACGAATGGGTACGTGAAGCATTGCCTCACTCGCGGCGAGGCCCCTGCGCCACTGCACGCCGCCGTACCCTGAAACTTTCTCCCAACTGGAGGTGGAGCGTGGGAGCGACCAATGCAGGGCTGGCGCCGGTGACGATCGATGATGTCGCGCGTGCTGCTGGCGTGTCGAAAGGCGCGGTCTCGAAGCTGCTGACGACTGACGACGAGACCTCCTCCGGGCTGGCGCAGCTGGCCTTGACCGGATCTCCGAACTTCAACGTCGTCCTGCCGGACCCCGACGACGCGGTGTCTGACCTGCTGCGGCTCGCCGTACCCCATGAAGACATCGACGCCATCGTCCGGTGTCTCCCAGTACTGCGACAGCCAGGGCCGCTCCGATGGTTGCTCGAGCGCTGCGTCCACTTGCTGGCACACTGCATGGACCACCCCAAGGCCGGCCGTCGATTTCCGACCTTCCCCAACCAGAGTAAGCCTGTACGCCGCTACTTCTACGTGCTCGTATTCCTGGCGATGCTGCCACAGCTGCGGATGCTGCACCGGAAACGAGGTATCCCCGAGCACGTGTCCTGGCTGACCCTGACGGACCTGGGTCGGCGCGTCGCCGTGCACCACCGTTTCCACGGCGTCGGCGGGCTACGCGACCCGAACTCGCTGGTCCACCACTTCACCGGCACCCTCTACCAGTTGGGACGACTGCAGTTCGAACGGGCCACACTCAACAAACGGCACGGACCCTCGATCGCCAGAGCCGGGCTGCCAGACCGCCCCGGTGACCCGTGCCTATCCGTCCACATCCCCGACTACTGCGGACCACTTTCGCCGCAGGCGTGTGACCACTCATTCGCGGCAGCTCGTGAGTTCTTTGCACGGCACTTTCCCGGCGAGCGCTACCGAATCGCCGTGTGCGACTCGTGGCTACTCGACACCCAACTCGCCGCGTACCTTCCAGCCGACTCCAACATCGTGCAATTCCAGCACCGTTTCACCATCCGCACGTTCCCAGCAAACGACCATTCCATCTTGCGATTCGTGTTCGGCCCGGACACATCCGACGTCGACAAGCTGCCCCGGCGCACCACGCTCGAACGCGCCATCATTGACCACATCCAGGCCGGCCGCCACTGGCGCGCCGGCAGCGGCTGGCTGACGCTTTAGCCATCGTTCACAGATAACAGTCCGCCGCAGTGTGTCCGGTCGGTGGTGGACCACGCGCCAACGGTGGAGTCGCGTTCAGCTCAGAACGCTGAGAATGTTCCCGACGAAACTGATCACGATGCCAACGATCACGAGGCCGATCGCTGAGGTCTGCCGGAGACGCCTCACCCTAACGAGTGACCCGACCGCGGCGACGGTCCGTCCGACCTGTACCGGCGTAGTGCCGTATTGGGTCTCGAACGGATCCAGCGCCACGAGCGGGTCCGCAGCTCTCGCGTCCTGCTCTGCGCCGCGATCTACGTCGAAGCTGTCCCAGGCGCGCCGGCTGTCGCGCACTTCCAGGACGAGCAGAAGAACGCCTCCGACTTCCGTCAGGAGACCTACCAGGTACACCGCCACGAGGGTTGCTGTCATGGTCTGGGGAGAGTACAGCGGGGTAGCCGTGATCGGCGACCGAAGCGGCCATGGCTTACCTGGACCGACGGCACGAAGTCGCTTGGCGGGCCGCGGCAGAGAATGCGCCGAGGACGGCCGAATCCTGGTTGCAGTCGGTGGTGCGCCCGACCACACTGGCGGCGATGGAGACAGGCGTACAGAGCTTCGCCGAAGGCTTGGGTCTGCATGTCGGGCGGCGGCTGGCTGGCGGTGAGTTCGGTGCCTATCTAGCACGAACCGTGCATGGCCAGCACGTGGTGCTCAAGATTCTGGTCCGGCATTCGAGGCTGTCGATCGAGTGGGTGGTCACTGCGGTCGAGTTGACCACGAAGCTACGTCAGAACGGCTACCCGGCGCCGAGGTTTCTTGACGTCGGCACCATGCACGGCCGCGTGTACACCGTGCAAGAAGCCGTCGACGGAGTCATGCCCGATCAGCTTCGCCCCAGCCATCTACGGCAGCTCATCGAGCTATGGCGGCTACACCACGACGTCGCCGCACAAGCCGGAGTGTCCGGCACGACATGGGCGACACACGCAGTAGAGGGACTTCGCACCGGCTCCGAAACGGTCTACATCGACCACTCAGTCCTCCGGGGCTGCGGCGACCCGCGGGTCGCCGAAGTGCTCGACGCAGCCATCGCGATCGGGCAGAGGACCGATCCTGACGTCTTCCGCACCGGCGACGTGGTGCACGCAGATCTCCACCATCGCAACGTCCTGGTGCGAGGTGATCAGATCGTCGCTGTCTTCGACTGGGAAGGCGCACACGCCGGCGACTCGCGATTCGACCTCATCCGACTGGTCGGCATCCCGTGCGTCGACGCCGAACTGGCCAACGACCTCCTCGGCCACGAGCTTGACGCCGCCAACGCATACGAGGTCCGCGCGGCGGTGGACGCTCTGAGCGCGCTGCAAGGCTTGACGTTTGCGGTCCGATCGAAGCCCGACTCGCTCGAGCATTTCCTGGGATCTGCGCAGCGCTTGCTGCTGGGATGACCGGCACCCTTGGTCGAGATTACCGGCGCTCCTGCGCAATCCGTGGGAACGTTCCACACTGCGACCGTCAGACGCTTCCGTAGGCAACTTGATCGACTCGCCTGCCCGTCTGCGCTCCGGGGGTCGTCGTCCAGATGCTCGTGGTCGCTCTGCGTTGCGGGTCGCTGGGGTCACGCTGGCGTCCGGCCGAGCTACGCATTACGAGTGGGTTCCGCGCGCAGGTCTACCCCCGATTCAGCCGTACCTGACCGTGGGCCGATCCTGGCAGGTGTGGGTTGCTAACGGCTAGTGAGGGGTGTTCGGGGGCACGTCAGGGGCATCTCCTGATAATCGGCGTGCGCTGCCTTACGTAGAGGTGTCAGGCTGCTCCGATGGTGACAGTCAGAGTCGTGGAACCAGAGGACGTTCCGGTCCTATGGGCGATGGCCGAGCTGCCTCACACTGGTGCTACCGCCGATCCATCCGTCCCGGTTCCACTGCCCACCGCTTGCACTGCGCCGGACCAGTTCCCCGACCTCGCCGACCCGTTCGCCTCCATCCTTGGAATGGGCGGAAACCTCTACGTGGCCGAGACGGACGGCCATCTGGTCGGGATGGCAAGTTTCCGCCCAACCAGCCTCCCAGCCCGAGCCGAAGTCACGCACGTGCGAGTCCACCCAGCACTGCGACGACGCGGGATCGGCCGCGAGTTGATGGCGGCTGTAGAGGCGGGGGCGGCAAGCCGAGGGTTCAAGGAGACCTGGCTCGACACCGCCACGAACATGCCCGTAGCCATGTCCTTCTACGAAGGCCTCGGCTACACCGAGGTGGGCCGCGAGACCCGGCCAGACTGGCACTGGACTCTCGTGTACTACCTCAAGAATTTGCCGGCATTCCCGCCGAGCCAGTAAGGACCTTGTTCCACGCACGTCAGGCAGGTCCAGACATCGGACTCACAGCTGGGGAACGTACGTCTATGGCACTCGGAGGGCGATCTCTGGCGTAAACGAGAGGCTGGAACGGCCTGGTGTACCCCTCGTTGTCCTCGACTAATGGCTCGTTTATGGCCCGGACCATGCCGAGCAGTCGGGGTGCAGACCTTTGGAAGGTTGCCTGCCGCCGGTGCTAGCCTGCCGCGCGATGACGACGCAGGGTCCCCCGCTGCCGCAGGCTATCCGCACGGCCGTCGTCGACCGGCTTCCCGGGGCCGATGTACAGAATGCTGCGCTGATCGGGGAAGGGATCGCCACCCGGGCTTACCAGGTCGATGACCCGTCGGGCACGTGGGTCGTTCGTGTGTCCAACGGCTACCCGGAGCCCTGGAGGTGGCGAGGTGGCCGCGCCTACGAGGTCCCACTTCTGGAAGCGTTGGCCAGCCGCGGCCTGCCGGTGCCGCAGGACCCCTTTCCCGTCCTTGCCGTGGACGGCCTACCGGTCGCGATCGTCGAACGCAAGGTTGCCGGCCAACCACTGATCGCGCCCCCGGCGGGCAAGCGACGAAGCCGCCTTGCGCGACAGCTCGCTAGCTTCCTCACCGTGCTGCACCGGATTCCGGTCGCCGAGGCGCATGCCCTCGGTCTGCCACGTTCCTCCGTCGCGGTGGAGGCAAGGCAGCACCTCGACCTTGCCAAGCCCTTCCTCACCACCAAGGTCTACCGCTGGCTCGACCAGGAGATCAGCTGGCTCGACCAACAGGACGTTCCGACGGCTCTCGTACACACAGACATTCGAGCCGAGCACCTGTACCTGGATACCGAGGGCGATCTGGTCGGTGTGATCGACTTCGGTGACGCAGCCATCGGCGACCCTGCCCGCGACTTTGCCAAGATCGCCGGAGACTTCGGAGACCGTTTCGTTCACCTGTTGCTCTCCCACTACCGCGGCCCGGCCGCCGACGGCATATTGGCAAGGTCGCAGCTCTACCGACGCCTCGACACCCTCTGGGAAGTCGCCGAAGATGCCTGGGGCGAACGTCCCTCCGCTCTGCGCCGCTTGAGGTCCCTCACCGCCGCAGCAACGAGAGCCCGCCAAGCGAGGAGTGTCTGATCTTCGACATCTGATCCACGCAGGTCGCTCACCTGCACGATCGTCGCGAAAACGACGGCTGACCTGGGCATATGCCTTTCGGCGTTGTCCAACGCCTGCCGCCGTTTTCCGTTCTCATGTGTACCGGATGTGTACCGACCTCGAGGGCCTACACCGTGGTGCGTCCTCTGCTTCGTTTGGAGCATCGGCACCTTGGCTTGGTGCCGGCCAGCGTTGATCATTGACGGCTGGTGACGGCAGTTCGGGGGAACGTAGGGGGCATCGGCCACGAGGCGATCACACTGCTCAGGCGTAGGTGCACACTTGGCCTGTGCGCACCGATGATGCAGATTTGGCACAGTGGCTCGCCGACCACGCTGGGTCCCTGGTGGCGGTCGAGTTCTCCTCTGCCTTCAACACCTACCTGTGCACCCTGCCATGGGCAGGAGCTGGACTCGACTGGAGAGGAATCTCCCATCGACATCTGCGGCTGACAGGAGACGTACCCGACGAAGACGTCGTGGGGTGGGCCCGCCACACGGCTGCAGGCACCCACGATTACATTCTGGCTACCGACAGCGCCGACGAACCGTCCGTCCTGTGCCCCTTCGACGACGGCCTCCGCGACCTTGATCTCCTCTCGCACAGACCCGACCTCTTCATCTGCGGCGCGGACCTGATCGGCGGCCGACCTAGCCCGGTATATCCGCACTTCATTGAGCGGCGGTTTCTTGAACACCTGCGGGCGCCGGACGTTCTCTGAAGGTCGACGGGCACTGGATCGCACCTGGCACGCATCTTGCACGGCACGGCCCCGGAGGTGAGGCTCATGGACGGGCAGACGTCCGATTCCGATGGTGGGTTGTCCGAGGCTGAGCACCGCGAGCTGCTGGCGCTGCTGCATCGCTACTGCTCGTACGATCTCGACCAGTGGGAGGCATGGCGGATGCAAACCGATCATGGCGAGGTCTATATCCACATCAGCCGACACCCGGCACCAGGCTCGTCACCTCAGTCATACGACGAGCTCCCATCGCCGACGTAATGACGCGTGCAGGGCGCCAGCTTGGAAGATGTGCGCTCACACCCAGCGTGGCTGAGTCGCGCTCACGAAGCAGGCGAGATGACCGCTGTTGACCGATGAGCGCCGAGACGTAGCCGCCACGTATGGCACGTATGTGGCACGCCGGTGCTCGACCGGCGGAAGCGGCAACAGGCGGCTGGCAAGGACCGCTCGGGGGGCACATCAGAGGTACGCCCCCGACGACTTCACCATGCGCTGCAGCTACGGTCGGTTCATGCGGCTTCTGGGAGGTTCCGCGAGTCCGATCGGCTGGTCGGTTCAGTATCTTGATGCATCCGTAGATGTTGTGCTCGACGCCGTGCGAGAGGTGCGCTCCGACCATCGCGTGAGCATCTGTCCGGCTCGGCCGTATCCGAGTGTGCTCGACCACCTTCCTCCATTCGAGTCGCCGTGGACGCGAGAGCTTGTGATGCCATGTGGAAACTGGTCCGCGTACCTCAACAACGACATCAACGGCGGCGACCCGACAGCGATCGGGCCCGCTGTTGCCCGCCGGCTCGGCGTTCGCTGCGTGGTAGTCCAACATGCGCCTCGATACGGCCCCGGCCACGAGGGAACCCAGCTATGGGTATCGGGTCCCGAGGGCGAACCGCCATTGATGTATGAGCGGACCATCGAAGCGGTGGCTACCGACGGCCGATGGGAGTGGCACACATCGGGACAGCCGTTCCCCTTCGAAGACGTGTCGCGCTATCGCTCGCGCCGAATCCGTGACCGGTTCGATCGACCGCTCTTGATCGAATATCTGCATCATCTCGGAATCCCCGCAGATGACGAAGCGGCGTACGGTCCCGGCATCGTCGTCCAGCAGCTGGTGGACTGGCCACGCCGGACAGTCTCCCTCGATCGAGCCCGAAGCGAGATCGGCCCATGACGACGCGCGAAGTCCCGGCGCCCAAGGATCGCGAACCCCGACTCACATATCCGTAGAGGCAGGCATCCTGATCCCGACCTGCGCGCCTGCGCTCGGACGCTCGTCGACCAGGTGCTCATCGTCGCTCGCCGGTGCAGGTCGTTGGGGTCACACTGGGGTCAACCTTGCCCGCTATCGCGGATGGCGCCGGAGATTCTGGTGCCTGTGCCAGTGCCGTACGGCGGCGGCGGTCTGACTCGCCCGCTGTTGAACAACAGGGCCGGGGGTGGAGCGCCTGGTGATCGACTCAGGGATGGATTGCCACCGGTACGGGTTCACCGCGAACGGCGTCGAGAACGGTGCGGCCCTTCAACGGCTCATCCAGTTGGGCGGTGGCTGTGCGATAGGCACCGACGGCCGTGCAAGCGACGCCCTTGGGTGGATCGGGCGCACGATCCTCGACGACGATCACCACAACCGCTGTGGTCGACTCCACCGCATCGGCGGTGTAGTCAGCTCCGCACGGCTGGTCGGCACCGCCGGGTGAGCCCGTGAAGAACACCTTCAGCCGGGTGTCGCTTACGGCGATCGACGCCGCCTCTGTCGACGGACCTCCTGGCCGTTTCCGTTCGGTCCAGCCCGGCGGGCTGACTGTGACGTCGGGGGTGGGATCCAGGGCCGGGCGGGTGAACCGGGCCGCGGTGCCAGCCAGCTGGTATTCCCACGCTGGAACGGTCGCGTCGCCTCGGCTGGTCTGGATCTGCGCCGTGACAGCGTGGGCACCGGTCACCTCCAACGGTTCACACGGGCGGAGATTCGCCCGGGCGGCCGTGGCCAGCAGCTCGAGAGTCTTGGTCGCTGACAGTCTTGGAACCCGCTGGCTGCCTCCCGTCCACCGGATCTCTGTCACGGGATGCGTGGTTGTCGGAAGCGACCCAGGTGCAGCGACCGTCACGCAGCCCGAGGTGATCTTGTCGAACACTTTCGGCTTCTGGTCGCCCCACTCACCGCTTGTCCCGGTCAGGTCGCCGACCGGCACGAAGCGCCGACCCCCGGAAGCGGCGACCGCCTTGTCCCACCGCGCCAGGAGCTTGTGAGCCTGCTGCAACGGTCGCTCGTCGACGGCCCGTCGAGGAGCGTCCGCCGAGGCCGAGCTGGTGTCATCCTGAACCCCACAGCCGGCCGCGACGCCGACGAGCAACACCACCATCGCCGCCATGGCAATGCATACGCCTCTACGTCTGAGCACGCCGGCTTACCTCCGCTGTTACGACGCTCTCCAGACGCACCGTCGCCTGGACAGGTTGCCTCGCTACGCATGGGTGGACAATCCGGCGCATCGTGGCAGCCCGATTGCGGCGACCACAGGTTCCCGCCGTCCTCGCAACTAGCCAGATTGAAGGCCGGAACGAAGCGGGTCAAGGGTCGAAGATCGCGCAGCGACGCCAACGGCGCCCTTGACGCGCGCAGTGGAGGCCCGAGACTGGCGTGCGAGGAAGGCGGGGCGGTCACGTCGGAGTGTTGCTCAGCCCAAAGCTGCCCACTCTGACGCTTCCGTTTCTCCCGCCCGGCGAGCCCGAGGACGGCCGCCCACGGCCGCCCGCAGGGCGGCAGCCGGGCGGTGCGCCGCGGCAGCGGCGCCTTGACCCTGTACAGCCAGAACCAGCAACACAGCCACTGGGCGCGTGGATAGCCGGGCGTTCGACCCCGCGTATTCCCCGCAACTACCCGTTTGTGGCCGCAAGTTACTGCACACGGCTGGACTCGTAGACGATCACTGCCGACGTCGGGACGGCCCAGCAGACCGGCCCTGACCTGCGGAAACGCTGGTGAGCGGAGGGCGTGGGATTCGAACCCACGTGGCGGGGGGTTACCCCGCCTAGCGGTTTTCAAGACCGCCGCACTAGGCCACTATGCGAGCCCTCCTGACCTGCGGATTTATCCCGAGAGCCTGGCTCCTCCCCGCCCCTCTGCCCGTGATCTGCCCGCAGTTGCGCCTCCACCCCGGGGCAGAGGCTCCGCTCGTCATTCTCCCATCTGACGGGTTCGGCTCCGGTACGTGGTCGATGGTCAAGGTGGGGTGATCCGGCGGCCGCTCCATCAACGCGTTCTTGGTCACCTCCGCACTGTCGATGCAGTTGGCATACACCGACCACATGATTCCGCGTCAAAGGGGAGGCGCCAGGTCGTCACCCAGCGCAGCGACTCGTGTCCGCCGCCGGATCTGGCCTGCATGGACTCCACCCGTTCCCGCTCGGGTGCGGGTCCCCATCGGCCTCACCCGTCCGCGGCAACGTTGCGTCCTCATGAAGAGCCGCGCTGGCGATAGACCCTCTGATCCAGGGAAACCTTCGCAGGTGAGCACCCCACCGAGCTGATCATCCGGGTGACACTCGCCGTACTCGCTCTTGTCGATCCGTTCACCCGAGCAGTGTTCTTCCGGATCCTGACCGAGCACGAGCCCAAGCGGTCCGGGAGTACGTCATCAAGATCATCGGCGCAGTGGCGATCGTTCTAGGCGGATCGGCTCTGATCGGTTGTATGGTCCTGGACCTGTTGGGCATCAGCTTGGCCGCGTACGGCGTCGCGGGAGGCATCGTGCTCGATCCGCAGCCGTTGAGTGCCGAAGACGCCATTCTGGTGCCCTAGGCCATCCCATTCATGGCGGCCCTACGTCAGCCACTGGCGCGTTTCATTTCCAGACCGCCGGATGCGGACCCCGCGCCTCATCTGACACGGCTGTTAGCCTCCGCAGCCGAGGGCGATGAAACCTTCGTCCGTACGCACGAAGGAGGACGATGACGAACCCGGCCCCAGCTACCGCACCAGGCACGTCCGCCCCCACCACGAACCCTGCGAGCCTTGACGCACTGCGCCGGCCGTCCGGAGGCTTCGCCATGGTGGCGCTCGACCAGCGCGAGTCGATGCGGGCGATGTTCGCCGAGCATCAGGACGGCAAGGTCAGCGACGCGCAGGTGACCGAGTTCAAGCTGACCGCCGGCCGCATCCTCGGGCCGCACGCCTCTGCGGTTCTGGTCGACCGGCAGTTCGCCCTCGACCGCTACCTCGACGACGGCATCCTCGGCCCGGACACCGCCCTCATTGCCGCCGGCGACAAGCTGACCGCCCGCAGTGACGAGATCGTCGGCGAAGCCGCGATCGACGAGGACATCGACCTACCCGACTACCGGGCCAGGGGCGTCACGGCGATGAAGCTGCTGGTGCTCTACCGCCCCGACGACGAGCCCGCGGCCCGCCTCGCGATGGTCGACCGGTTCGTCGAACGCTGCCGGAACGCCGGACTGCTGAGCATCATCGAACCGGTCTCCCGCCCGCCCCGAAGTCGCACGAACCCCTCGCGAACACACGATGGCATCCTCGCTGCGGCAGCTGAGCTGGGTGCCCGCGGCGCGGGCCTGTACAAGGCCGAGGTACCGCTGCATGGTGAGGGCTCCGACGATGACATCCGCCGCATGTGCGGCGCGCTGACGAGCCTGATCGCCTCGCCCTGGGTGGTCCTGTCCTCGGGCGTACGCCAGGACCGCTTCCCACGCGCTGTCGAGCTCGCGTGCAGCGAGGGCGCGTCGGGGTTCCTCGCCGGCCGGGCAGTCTGGCGGTCGTGCATCGGCCAACCGGACGTGGAGGCCGCCCTGCGAAACGACGCGGCCCCACGGCTCCAGCATCTCGCCGAGGTCGTCGACGCGGCCGTCACGAAGGGGTGACAGCCGGGCCCGCCAGCGAGGTCAGGGCGCTCACACGTCGAGCGCGATCCGGAGCATGGAGCCGATGCGTTCCATGACGTCATCCTCGACGACGTCGACCTGCTCGAGGCACGAACGCCGATACAACGCGTCGAGATGCTGCGGCGCCACCCATCCGTGCCGCGGCAGCTCCACGGCCAGCAGATGGCCGGGGTCGTCCGGGCTGACCTCCACGGCGAGGAACCAGCCCTGGTCAGGGGCGGCGTTGACGGCATCGGTGCTGACGACGACGATCAGCCGTTCGCGGTTCAGGCCCTTGGAGACGTACCGCCAGACCTCACCCCGCCGCACGGTAGGCGGCTTCCTCCGCCGAACGGTCCTCTTCGTCGCGCAGCTGCCGGTCGTCGCTGACCGGGCTCGGCGACTGCCACAGGGCGTAGTGGCAGGCGGCCCGGGACAGCCAGGCGGACAACGACATGTCGGCCTGCACCGCGGCCTTCTCCGCGAGCCACAGGGCGTCACCCGACATGCTCACGGTGATCTTCTTCGTCGTTGCCATATCCGGGACCATACCGATCGCCATACCCGACCGCCATCCCCGACATACGTCCGTACGCCTGAAAAGCGCAGAACCCTACTGCTTCGGCGTACTACAGTCCGCCCTCGCCGCGCGGAAGGCAGCCTCGGCGTCGTGGAAAGCATCGATGTTGACCGGGGCCTTCTCGTACGCCGCCAGCCAGAGCGTCGTCGCGGCGCCCGGGTCGAGATGACCGGAGCGCCGGTGAGCCATCGCGGCGAGGTGCGCCTTCCATTCGGCGACCGCGTTCCGGGCGGCCGAGAGCGCCTTGTCCGTCTCCTCGCCGAGCACCCGACACCCGTCGATGGCGCCCTGCTGTTCGGCCGTCATGTCCACCGCGTCGACGTCGGCGCACACCGCACGGACGTCCTGGTAGTCGGCAGCCGCCTGCTCGAAGAGCGTGACCCGGCCCGGCCCCGCGGTCCGCGTCTCGGTCCAGATCGCCTTGGTCTCGGCCTCGGTGTTCCTGCCCGCCTCGAGGTCGGCCATCGCCTGGATGTGCGCCGCCCAGTCGTCGACGGAATCATCGGCCGCCTCGACCGCGTCGACACCCACCCGGGCGGCCGATCGACACTTCTCGACTGCTTTGGCCGACGGACTCTCGACAATCGTCGCGTCCACGTCGCCACGAGACGTTTCGCGTGGTGCGGATCTGGTTGCCGTCGGACTCACCGTCGCTCCGGCATTTTCGGCCGCCCACGTGCCGATGCCGATTCGAGGTGCGAGGAGAAGCCAGCCCAATCCAGTCGCACCTGCCACAATCAGGACGCTGATCCCAATTGCCAGCCCTCTGCCCCGTTTGCGATGAATCGCTTTCCTACGCCCGCCTGCCACCAGATTTCCCTTTGCCCTGAAGCCGCTCCCGTGCTTGGGCAGATTAGAGGCTCATTAGGCCGGACAGAAGCCTGTAGGTCACGATAATGAGACGACGAAGCTTCGATTTCGTACCAAACCTGATCGTTATGGAATGTGGTTTTTACCAATAACCCGGCGAGCCTAAAGGCGATCAGCCCGGTTAAGGAAATTCCGAGGCAAATGACCGGAATTTCCTTAACCGCACGGAAACACGCAGGATCAGCGGCGGACGAGAAGATCCACGAACAACGGCAGGTGGTCCGACGCGTCGGTGGGCACGACCTCGGCGTGGCGGAAGACCAGGTCGCGGGAACCGAGTACGTAGTCGATCCGGCTCACCGGGTTCTCCACCGGGTACGTCGGGCCGGCACCCTCGCCGACCTCCGCCCACGCGTCGGCGAACACGTTCGTCAACGTCGCGATCTCCGGCGTATCCGGAAGGGCGTTGAGGTCTCCGGTGAGGAGGGTGCGCCGCGGGTCACTACCGAGCAGTTCGACGATCGCGGCCGCCTGCGCCTCCCGTTCGAGGTTGTCGTTGTGCTGAAGGTGGGTGTTGGCGACCCGCATCGCAACGCCACGGATCTTGAGGTTCGCGACGAGCAGACCGCGCTGCTCATGGTTACCGAACTTCGGAAGGTACGTGTTGCTCCACGAGGTGATCGGGGAGCGGGACAGGATCGCGGTGCCGTACTGACGGCGCTCCTGACCGGGCTCTGCCGGGTCGAGGTCGAGGTTGGCGCCGTAGACGGCGTACATGTCCAGTCGCTCGGCGAGCTCTCGCGCCTGGTCGGCGAAGTCGCTCCGCTCGCCCCAGTGCCGGTCGACCTCCTGCAGACCGATCACGTCGGCGTGCATCGAGGAGAGGACCTTCGCCGTGTGCGCGACGTCGAGAACGTCGTCAGGCCCGGCGGCGTGGTGGATGTTGTAGGTGGCGACGCGGATCTTCACCAGGTCGGAGTCCGTGTCTTGCGCGGCCGCCGATCCGGCGACAGGGCCGAGCGCGCCGGCGGCACCCGCGGCCATCACACCCACCATGGCGAGAACGCGCCTCCGGCGCAGCGTACGTCGTAGCACGAACGGCTCCCTTCACGAGCACGAGATGCGAGCGCCATCTCACCGCCCCCGCGAAGACACGACCTGAACGAACAAGTAACACTTCCTGACGAACAGCGCTCGGATTCCGGCACAAACTAACGACACCACGCAGGCGACGCGCGACACCTCGCAGACCAGGCCGGAGTTGGTCATCCGCGCCGCGCCCGCAGCAACCATGCCCGCCCCCGGGAATGATCACGCATGCCTGATCATTCCCCACGAGACCCCACGAGACCCGGCGAACCTGGCGTGCATCGTGGGGAATTGCCGAGCACGCGTGATCATTCCGCGCGGCGGGCCCCTGGGCACGGCGGCGCGCTACGACACGGCACTGGTCCGCCCGTGGGTGGTCACGGCGACAACGGTGTAGCTGTACGACGCATGTGGCAACGCGGTGGCGTCGCGGAAGACCTGACAGTCGGCGGGTACGTAGGTGAGGTAGGTGTCCGGGCCTGGCGGAAGGCCCTGCGTGGCCCCGCGGTAGATCCGGTACGCCACGACCGGACCGCTCGCAGGCTCCCAGGTGACGACCCGCGCGCGGGTGTCGTCGACGGTGACGGTGACGTTCTGCGGCACGCCCACCGGCGGGTCCGGCTGCGGCAGGACCGTCACCGACCGCGGCACGCCCGAGGGCGCCACCGTCTCGTGACGACCGTCGCTCGCGACCACGACGTACTCCACACCGCGCTCGGTCAGCGCCCACGCCGGCATCGCCGCGACGAAGGTCCGCGCCCGGCCGCGGACGTTGGGACACATCGCGACCTTGTGCCAGTCACGTTCGCCGATGATGCGGTAGCGCAGGTGTGCGCTGAGCTCACTCGCACCAACCCACCCAGCCCGGGCAGGTCGCGCACCATGTCCTGGTAGGCGACGATCGCCTCCCGGAACCCGCTCCCGTGCAGGTCCGCCCACGTCCTCGCGCCTGGCACGATCGCCCGCGCGGTCCAGTACGACTCCAGCCACCGCAGGAACGCCAACCAGTACGCCAGTTCGTCGTTGCCTTCCGCGCCGCCTGGCACGAGCGCGGCCAGGCGTTCGAACTCCGTGCGTACACGGGCGTAGCGTTCGGCGTACTCGCTCGCCCCCGGTTCACCGGCGAAGCCCCAGCCGTGGAACTCCGAGGTCTTCATGCCACCGCCCGCGAACCCGTAGACACCTGCGGCCTCCAGTGCCGACAGCGCCGCGGCGCCGGCATCCGCCACGTCGGCGGAGGCCGCCTCGGTCCCGGCCAGCGTCGCCGCCGCGAAGTCGCGGTAGAACCCCTCCGCCGGAACCACCGTGCCGGGTGCCTGCCACAGATCCCTTGCCAGGTAGGCGACATTGGCATCGGCCGCGCGTTCGCGCCACAGGATCCCGATCACGCCGTGCACGCCAGTCGCCCGCAGCTCCGGCAGCCGGCGCTCCATCAGCTCGACGGCCAGCTGTGGTTCGGACAGTCCGCCGTCGAACTCCAGCCACGGCACCGCCCACGCCTCCCGGTCGGCGGCGACCTGTGCCCACTCCGGTCGTACGGTCATGTCGTGCGGCATCAGCGTGGAGAACACCACGTCGCCCGGCACCGCCGCCGCCAGTTCCGGGAAGCGTTCCTCCTGGAACCACGACCCGGTGACCAGCCGCACCTGCGGTGCGCGCTCCGCCAGATGATCGCGGACGATCGTGTACGCCTTGGCGCCGTCGGCGGTCGTGACCTCGTTGACCTCGCTGAAGTAGAGCTGGACATGGCTCAGGTCGGGATAGGTGTCGAGGATGTCGTCCACCCGTCCGGTCAGCACGGCCGGATCCAGCGGGTCCATCTCGTCGCGCAACGCCTCCGGCACGATGTCGAAGTCGGTGCCGAGCACGACCTCGACCCCGCGTTCGCCGGCGTAAGCGATCACCTGCCGCAGCATCGTGGCCGCCTTGGCGTAGGCATGGTCGCGCGCGTCCGGCTGGCTCGCCACGTCGCGCGCGGCGTCTGAACCGAGGACGTCGAAGGGCAGCAGATCCCCCGCCCCGAACGCCAGGTCGTCGGCCCGGCTCGCCGCGAGTCCCCACCGCTGGTGGTCGACCGAGGTGTCCAGCCATGCGTCGTAGCGGGCGTGACCGTCCTCGTCGCGCGCCGCGCAGGCGAACGGCTCGTTGATGTCCTCGCCGGTGTAGCCGCCCTGGTAGCAGTGCAGGACCAGAGTGTTCATCCGGAGCTTCACCAGCTGGTTGACGTACCGCTGGAAATCCTCGAGGGAGTACGCCGACGGCCCGTTGAGAAAGTCGTGCCAGGGCAGCAGGCCACGCCTCTCCACCGCCGGCTGCTCGGTGAGGTCGAGGTCGCGCACGACGAACGCCTCCGGACGCACCGCCTCCGCCCCGGGCTGGCCAGCGCGGCCTGCGCTGTCAGCGCGGTCCGGGCGGTCCGGGCGGTCTGCGGCGACGTCCGGGTCGTCTGCGGCGACGTCCGGGTCGGCCGGCACCCGCGGCGGCAGGACGTCGCGGCTCAGCAGGAAGCGGACGCCGTACTCCTCCAGCAGCCGGTACGCACCATAGAACGTGCCCAGCGGGCTCCCGCCCATCACGGCGATCACCGGGCGCGGGCCCGCCAGCGTGGCGGTCCGGATGACGTAGCCCTCCGGCGCGGGTGCCTCCGGTGGCAGCGCACCCGCCTCGACGAGAGCCGCGATCACGGCGTTGGAGTTCCGGTCGCCGACCGCGAGCACGGGATCGGTCCCGTCGTCCGGATAGGGCCCGATCTCCATCGCCTGGCCGGTCAGGTGGTACAGGTAGCGCCGCAGCTCCGCCGCCGCCAAGCGCTCGCGCTCATGAGCGTGTTCGCCGACCACGATCACCGCTTCGGTCCCCTCCCTGGTGACGTACATGGGACAGACAGTGCTGTGCCTTGGGCAGTGCTGTGCCTCGGAGCCCCTCCCGGGTTCAGCGCAACGACGCCGGATCCACCGGTGTACCGAGGCGGGCCGACTCCCCGCCGGCCAGGGCGAGGGTCAGCGCCACCAACCCGTCCTCGGCGGTGACCCGCGACTCGGCGCGCCCCTCGAAGGCGGCGACGAACTCCGCCAACTGCTCGGCGTACGGATCGACCGCACCGTCGTCGGCGTAGACCACGTCACCCGCGCCGTCGGTCACCACTGCCGACGGCTTCGAGTCGAACCGCAGCACGCCTTCGTCGCCCTCGATCTCGAACGTCGACCGCAGCTCGGTGCCGGGTACGTCCCAGATCCCCGTCACCTCCGACTCCACCCCGCTCGCGTGGGTGAGCGTGGCAGAGGCGTGGACGTACTCGTCGGGGCCCGCGCCTGGCTCCGACGTCGTGAGGGGCTCGGACCGGCCGACCACGTGGGTCACCTCGCCCGCCACCCAGCGGGCGAAGTCGAGGTCATGGATGGCGAGGTCGACCAGCACGCCGCCGGACCGTGCGACGTCGACGAACCAGGTCCCGCGACCCGGGCTCGCATTGATCCGGAAGAACCTCAGCTTGCGGAGCGCGCCGATCCGGCCGGAGAGTACTGCCTCGCGGGTGCGTACGTACGCCGGGAAGAAGCGCAGCACCTGCGCGGGAAACAGTCCCACTCCCGCCGACCGGCAGGTCTCGATCATCGCCCGCCCCTCGGCCGGCGTCCGCGCGAGTGGCTTCTCGCAGATCACGTGCCGGCCCTTGGCCGCCGCCTCGAATGCCCACTCGGCATGGGTGTCGGTCGGCGTGCAGATGTCGACGATGCTCACCCGGTCCAGCAACTCCGCCAAATCGGCGACCGCGGTGATCCCGTGCTCGGCCGCGAACGCCTCCCCACGGCCCCTGTCACGGGAATGCACGACGACCGGGATGCCGAGTCGCTGCCACGCGACCGTGTGCTGGTTGCCCATCAGGCCGGTACCGACCAGCCCGACGCACGGCGTGGTTTCCGTCATGCGGCCTCAGCTTAGATGAGTGATTCCGCTCCGAATCAGTCCTCCGGAGTGCCGGGCAGCGGTCATCGGCCAGCACCGGCGGCGCCGGCGTGCGCCGGTCCCGGGCCGTGAGGCAGTTCGTCGTCGACGAACCTCGGCCGCGCGGCCAGCAGCCCCGCGGCCATCTGCGGAAGGACCAGTACCAGGAGGAACCCGATCGGGATCGTCCACCCGCCGGTCACCTCGAACAGTGCCCCGAGGGCGAGCGGACCGATGGCGGCGATGAGGTACCCGATGCTCTGTGTGAACGCCGACAGCGGGCCTGTCACGTCGTACGACCGCGACCGCAGCCCGATCATCGTGAGCGTCAGCGGGAACGCGCCGCCGCCCAGCCCGAGCAGCACCACCCACGCCACCGCACCGGCCCGGGGCGCGAGCAGGAGTCCGGCGTAACCCACGAGGAACGCCACCCCGCACGCCCACACGAGAATGCGCTGGTCAGGGAGCCTGGCCGCGATCGTCGGGAACGCCAGCGAGAGCGGGATCCCCATCAGCGGCAGGACCGCCAACAGCAGACCCGCCGACGCCGCCGAGACACCGGAATCACGGAAGATCTGCGCCAACCAACCGAACGCGGCGTACGCCTGAAGGGACTGCAGACCGAAGTAGAGCGCCAGCGACCACGCCAACGGCGAGTGCCGGAGGTCGGCGAAGCCGCGCTTCCTTCCGTTCCTACGACGGGAGTCGCGGTGGCCACGCGCTCCACCGAACACCAGCAGCCAGCCGACCAGCGCGACACCGGCTATGACCGCCCAGACGCCGAGACCGGACCGCCAGCCACCGAGCGTCGCGGCGAGCGGCACCGTCAGCGCCGCCGCAATCGCTGCCCCCGCCGCCATCGACGTCGTGTAGGCGGCCGTGGCGAGGCCGACCCGCCGCGGGAAGTACTCCTTGACGAACGCCGGCAGCACGACGTTGCCGACCGCCATGCCTGCCAGGGCGAGCGTCGTGGCCAGCAGGAACACAGTGCTCCACGGCACCACGGCCCGGACCGCCTGGCCCACCACCACGACCGTCAGCGCGACCGTGAGGACGTTGCGGGCGCCGAACCGGCGCGCCCACCCGGCCGCCACCGCACCGAACGCCGCGAAGCACACCAGCGGCAGGGTGGTGAGCACACCCGCGACTGTCGGCGTCAGGTGGAGGCCGCCGCGGATGTCGGCAAGAAGGGCACCGACACTGACGACCGCCGAACGAAGATTGAACGCCAGCAGAACGACCGCCGCGAGGAGCAGCCAGCCCGGCCACGCCTTCACACTCCCGGCGGGACGAACGCCCGCCGCGGGGACGCCATCCCCTGCGGCGTCTGGGGATTGAGCGGCGTCTGCCGCGTCAGCGGCACCTGCCGCGTCAGCGGCACCTGCCGCGTCAGCGGCGTCGTCCGCCTCCGGGGCGGAGTTCACTTGTGCTGGCAGGGAGGGTGCGGGGACTCGCGGCGATAGTGACACGTGGTCCCACCCTATGGCGTCACTCCAACCCAGCAGGTGGCGGCCGCATCCTCGGACAAACGCGTTGGCGGTGCCGCAGACCCGGAACGGGTGGTCAGGAACGTCGCGCCACGCGGGACAGCCGGAGCCGACGTACGACGTCGCGGACGACGAGGGCGATGAACCGGGTGTTGGTCACGGCGTACCGCCCGAAGAGCCGGCGCGGCTCCTGCGCCAGCCGGAACAACCACTCCATCCCCAGCCGCTGCACGGTCACCGGAGCGCGCCGGAGCTCACCCGCCAGGACGTCGAAGCTGCCGCCCACGCCGATGCAGACGGGTACGCCGGTGGACTCCGGTCCGGCGACGACGACGCGTTCCTTCGCCGGTGTCGGCATCCCGACGAACAGCACGTCCGCGGCGCTACGGCGGATCTCGGCGAGGATCGCCGGCTCCTCCTCGGGTGCGTAGTAGCCGTTCCGGAGCCCGGCGACCTGCACGCCTTCAGCACGGAGACGTTCGCCGAGGCGGGTGACGACGTGTTCGCGGCCGCCGAGCAGATAGATGCGCCAGCCCGCGTCGCGCGCCAGCCGCAGCACCTGCTCCATCAGGTCGATGCCGGCGACGCGTCCGGGTAGTGGCTGCCCCAGCATCCGCGCCGCCCAGACGAACGGCTGCCCGTCCGACCCGACGAGATCGCCGCGTTCGAGGAGGGCGAGATAGTCGGGGTCGTCGTTCGCGCGTACGACATTGGCCGCGTTGACGCACAGATGCGTGCCCGGCCCACGTGCGGCGATCCGTTCCTCGACCCAGGCGAGGGTCTCGTGCATGTCGACGGCGTCGACCGGAACACCGAGGATCCGCATCCTGCGTCCCTCGCTGACCAGTGCCATCCTCGCCGCCCTTGCCTGTCGCGCGCCCGCGGACACCCTAGATGTACCGGTCGACGACGGCGAACCGGCGGTGGGAAAGCGTGGGATTACGCTGGCGTACGGCTTCCACCCGGGCCGCGTCGATCTCGCCGACGCAGCTGCCTGGCTCCTCGCCCAGGCTCGCGACCACCACGCCCATCGGGTCGACGACCATGCTCCGCCCGCAGTACGCCGGCGGGGACTGGGCCGCCGCCGCGACGTAGCAGGTGTTCTCGATCGCCCGGGCCCGCAGGAGGGTCGACCAGTGGTCCTCCTTGAGCGGCCCGCGCATCCACGCCGCCGGGACCACGAGGACGTCGGCACCGTCATCGGCGAGTGCGCGGGTGAGCTCGGGAAACCGCAGGTCATAGCAGGTGAGCAGGCCGAGCCGATGGCCCCCGAGGGGGACGATGACCCGCTCGCTGCCGCCCGACACCAGCCGGTCGGACTCGCGGTAGCCGAACGCGTCGTAGAGGTGGATCTTGCGGTACGTGCCCATCAGCGAACCGTCGGGCCCCAGCGCGACCAGGGTGTTGTACGCCCGCGCGCGATCATCGTCACAGGTCTCGAACATGCCGGCGATCACCGCGGCGCCGAGGTCCTTCGCGAGCCCGCCAAGCGCCTGGACGAACGGACCGTCGACCGGCTCCGCGGCGTCGCCGAGCGACGTGTCCGGCGTCCCGAAGTCGTACATGCTCGCCTCCGGGCACACCACCACATCTGGCGCCGCCCACGCCGTGGCCCGGGCGAGGCGTCGGATCTCCGCGAGGTTCTCGGCCTTGTCGAGGCTGGCACGGAACTGCAACAGGGCAATACGCACGTACGCCAGTCTGCCCGGTGAGGGTGAAAGACTCGACCCGTGGGCGACCAGGGAACCGCGGACTTCGACGTCGTCGTTCTCGCCGGTGGGACGGCGCGACGGTTCGGCGGCGCGGACAAGGTCCTGCTGCCCGTGGCTGGCCGGCCGATGCTGGAGCGGGTGATCGGTGCCGGTGCGGCGGCGCGGACGGTCGTGGTCGTCGGACCGCAGCGCCCGCTCCCCACTGGCGCGCCGACCGTGCGGTGGACCCGGGAACGGCCGGCCGACTCCGGCCCCCTCGCGGCCGTGGCCGCCGGCCTCGAACTCTGCGGTTCGGCGATCGTCGTCATCCTGGCGGGCGACATGCCGTTGCTCGACTCCACCGTCGTACGCCAGCTGGTTCAGGCCGCGCGCGAGGCGTCGGATGTCGACGGGGCCGTCCTCGGCGACGCGGAGGGGCGGCGGCAGCTCCTGGCCGGTGCGTACGTCCGCGACTCGCTGCGTCGCGCCCTAGCCGCCATCGGCGATCCGCGCGACCTGCCGATGCGCCTGCTGCTGGACGAGCTCCGTCTCGCCACCGTCCGCGACCCTCGCGCGGCCCTCGACTGCGACACCCCCGAGAACCTCGCCCGCGCCGACGAGATGGCCACCAATCCCCTGTCCGCTCCGCGCCGGTGGGAATGATCACGTATGCGTGATCATTCCCCACAACACGCGGCACATTCGCCGTGCATCGTGGGCAATTGCCACGCATGGTGAAGGCTTCCCACCGGCGGGACGGCTGAGATCGAACGAAAGGGTTGACCGTGCTCACCGACTGGGTCCAGGAACTGTCCACGGCTCTGGATATCACTCCGCCATCCGGCCCGCCCGACCCGTCCCACCCGTCCGACCCGGACGCCGACCTCGTGAACCTCGTCCTCGACCTTGCCCGAGACGCGGCGCATGCGGTCGACCGGCCGGCGGCGCCCTTGACGACGTTCCTCGTCGGCTATGCGGCTGCCCAACGTGGCGGCGGGTCCACGAGTCTCGCCGCCTGCGCCGCCGTCGCCCGCGACCTCGCGGCCACCTGGGAACACCGGGCGGTGGGTGGCACCACGGAGTCCTGACCTCGGCTACTGTCGTCCCGCCATGTCCACATCCCGCCTGTCCAGCGTGTCGTCCGCGTCGGCCCGCCTGCCGGACGTTCGGCTTCCAGCCGCCTACGTGTCGCCGCTGCGTCAGATCGGGACCAGGATCGTCGCCGCCCTCGTCCTGCTGATGCTCGTGGTTCTCGTCGTCTACCTCGGCCGTGACGGCTACCGGGACAGCGGCGACCCCGAAGGTCAGCTCAGCCTGCTCGACGCGTTGTACTACGCAACGGTCAGCCTCACCACCACCGGCTACGGCGACATCACGCCGGTGACCCCCGGCGCGCGTCTCGTCAACATCCTGCTCGTCACGCCGCTGCGGGTCGCGTTCCTGATCGTCCTGGTCGGGACCACACTGGAGGTGCTGGCGACGCGGAGCCGCGAGCAGTGGCGCATCTCGCGATGGAGGAGTCGGTTGCGCGATCACACAATCGTCGTCGGATTCGGTACGAAGGGCCGCAGCGCGGTCGACACCCTGGTCAACGGCGGAATACCGCCCGAGCAGATCGTCATCGTCGACCCGCAGCAGTCCGCCATCAACGAGGCCAACGCCGCCGGGCTCGGCGGCATCGTCGGCGACGCCACCCGTGCCGACGTCCTGCGCCGGGTCGAGACGCAGACGGCGAGCCGGGTCATCGTCACCACCCACCGCGACGACGCCGCCGTCCTGGTCACCCTCACCGCCCGCCAGCTCAACCCCGACGCCACGGTCGTGGTCGCGGTCCGCGAGGCAGAGAACATCCCGCTGCTCCGGCAGAGCGGCGCCGACATCACCGTCACGTCCTCGGACGCGGTCGGCCGGATCATGGGCCTGTCGACGGTGAGTCCGGCACTCGGCGCCGTGCTCGAGGACCTGCTCACCTACGGCGACGGCCTCGAAGTGGCCGAGCGCGCGGTGCTGCCCCGCGAGGAGGGCTGCTCGCCGCGCCAACTCGACGACGTCGCGGTGGCCGTCGTCCGAGACGGCGAGGTCTACCGCTACTACGACCCCACCGTCTCCCAACTGCTGCGCGGCGACCACGTGGTCGTCGTACGCCCGGCCCAGGAACTGCCCTGGGCGCCGCGACCAGGCGCCAACGGCGACGACGACGCGATCGCGCCCGACGAGGAGGGGGATGGTCCGGGCCGGCCGGGTTCGTCGACCGACGACCGTCCCAGTCCGGGGAGCTGATCGATGATGCGGGCAGTCGTGGCGACCGGCACAGGCGGTCCGGAGGTCCTCACCGTCGCCGAGGTGCCAGATCCTGCACCCCCAGGCCCCGGCGAGGTCGCGATCGCGGTCACGGCGGCCGGCGTCAACCGCCCCGACCTGGTGCAGCGTCAGGGCAACTATCCGCCGCCGCCCGGCGCGTCCGAGATCCTCGGCCTGGAGTGCTCCGGCCGGGTCGCCGAGGTCGGCCCAGACGTGCAGAACCTCGCACCTGGTGCCGAGGTGTGCGCCCTGCTGGCGGGCGGCGGCTACGCCGAGCGGGTCGTCGCATCCGCCGGTCTGGTCCTCCCCCGCCCCGAGGGCGTCTCGCTGGTCGAGGCCGCGGCACTTCCCGAAACCGTCTGCACCGTCTGGTCCAACGTCTTCATGCTGGCCGGCCTGCGTCCCGACGAGACGCTGCTGGTCCACGGTGGCGCGAGCGGGATCGGTACGACGGCGATCCAGCTCGGGCGCGCCCTCGGTGCCCGGGTGCTCGCCACTGTCGGCGGTGCGGAGAAGGCCGCACGCTGCCTGGAGCTCGGCGCCTCGGCGGTCGCCAGCTACCGCCAGGAGGACTTCGTCGAGTTCGTCCGGCGTGAGACCGATGGCCACGGTGCCGACGTGATCCTCGACATCGTGGGAGCTCCGTACCTTGCCCGCAACCTTGACGCGCTGGCCACCGCGGGACGGCTGGTCGTCATCGGGCTGCAGGGCGGTCGCCGGGGCGACATCGACCTCGGCACGCTGCTCGCCAAGCGGGGCGCGGTCCTTGCGACCACGCTGCGTGGACGCCCGCTCCCGGAGAAGGCCGCGATCGTGGCCAGCGTCGCCGAGCACGTCTGGCCGCTGGTCGCGGACGGCCACCTCCGCCCGGTGATCGACCGGGTTCTTCCGCTCGACGAAGCCGCCGAAGCCCACCGCGTCCTGGAGGCGAGCGAGCACGTCGGCAAGGTCCTTCTCGCCGTCGCGGCAGGCTGAGTGCGCGCTCGGACCGGATGATCCAGTCTGGGTGGCTTGTCGGAATTCGGTCAGATTCTGGTGGCCTCGGGGAAACCGTTCGGGCGGTTCGCCGCGTCGTAGCCAGATAGCCATGGCACGCCGTGCCACTCCCGTCGCGCGCGGTGTGGCCGCACGGGACGCGTACGCGATGCCAGGTAGTTCGGCAATGAGGGAGGCAGGCGACCGATGAACATCGACCACGCACTGAGGGAACGCCGGCTCGCCCGCATCCGGATCCGCGCCGAGGTGGCCCGCAGGCGTTCCGAACGCATGCGCACCGGACAGCGAGCGGGCGGCCGGTCCGCTGGATCGGTCCGTACCTACACACCCGGTGGTTCTCCGGGATCGGGCTCCTGACCTGGGCAGGCGTCAGCTCTGACCTGGGCAGTTCCTACCGTGGCGTCCTCGTCGAGGGGGCCGTCCTCGCATTGCGTACGACATGGGGTAAGGATGGGGCCATGACCGATGCTCCCCAGAGCCCTGGCGTCCCCCACGACGAGGACAGCGACGGGCAGGACAAGCAACGCCGCGACGAGTCTCCCCGCGTCATGATCGTCGGTCCGGACGGCATGGCGGTGGAGGGTCCGCCCGCCAAGGAGTCCGACGGCGACGACGAGGAACGCTCGGTCACCGACCTTGTCGAACAGCCGGCCAAGGTGATGCGGATCGGCAGCATGATCAAGCAACTGCTCGACGAAGTGAAGGCCGCCCCGCTCGACGAGGCGAGCCGGCAGCGGCTACGCCAGATCCACAAGTCGTCCATCTCCGAACTCGAGAAGGGCCTCGCCCCCGAGTTGGTGGAGGAGCTGGAGCGGCTGTCGCTACCGTTCGACGAGGGTACGGTGCCGAGCGAAGCGGAGCTTCGGGTCGCGCAGGCGCAGCTGGTCGGTTGGCTCGAAGGCCTCTTCCACGGGATCCAGACCGCGTTGTTCGCGCAACAGATGGCGGCGCGGGCACAGCTCGAGCAGATGCGGCGGACGCTGCCGCCGGGTACCCCGATCCCCCCGCAGATGCAGCCGCCGGCCGACCACGACCGCCCGGGCGGCATGTACCTCTAGACGGTACGCAGAGGCTGAGGCCTCGCTCATACCGTCGAGAAGCCGAACAGCTTGTCGAGGACGGCTGCGACGCCATCGTCGTCGTTGCCGGGGCACCGGCGCTCGACCGCTGCCAGCACGTCGGGGTGCGCGCCGGCCATGGCATAGGCCGTGCCTGCCCATGACAGCATCGCCAGGTCGTTGGGCATGTCACCGAACGCCACCACCTCCTCCGCCGAGACACCCCGCTCGGCGCAGAACGCGGCAAGGGTGGTCGCCTTCGACACCCCGGGCGCGGAGATCTCGAGCAGTCCGGCACCTCCGGAGTACGTCAGCTCGGCCAGGTCTCCGGCGACCTCACTGGCCTTGGCGAACAGCACGTCCGCGTCATGCCCGTTGTGCTTGGCCAGCAGTTTGACGGCCGGCTGGCTGCCGAACAGTTCCGTGACCTCTCCGACAAAGGTCTGGCTGGCGAAGTCGCCGAGTGGTTCGTACGTCTGCTCGTGACCGAACGTCTCACCGAACTCCACCCCGAAGCTCACCCCGGGTATCGCCGCCCGAATGGCGTCGACGACCGCGAGCCCGATCTCGGGAGCGAGAGGATAGCTGTCGACGACGCTCTCCTTGTGCAGGTCGTAGACAAGGGCTCCGTTGGAGCAGACCGCGATGCCGCGGTGTCCGGTGGCGTCGGCGATGTGGCGGAGCCACCGGGGCGGCCTGCCGGTGGCGAACACCACCGTGGTGCCGGAATCCTCGACGCGGGCGAGGGTACGGCGGGTCCTGGGCGACACCGTTCCGTCCGTACGCAGAAGAGTGCCGTCGAGGTCGCTCGCCACCAGCCGAGGCCGACCGGCGCTCGGGGGGCGGTGCGGGCGCAGAGGTGGCGACGACATACCCCCATCCTGTCAAGTACGGAAACCCGCTCCGTCCCGGACCTGGCCGCGGGAGATCACAGCTACCGTTGCCGGCGTGGGATTCGAAGGGTCATACCTGTGGCGGCTGCGGCAGAAGGTCGGCAACGAGCTCCTCCTCCTTCCGGGTGCTGAGGTCCTGGCCTTCGACGACGCTGAACGCTTGCTGCTGATGCGGCGTGCGGATACCGGGCGATGGTCGGTGCCAGGCGGTTGCGCTGAGCCTGGTTCTACGTTCGCGCAGACGGCGATCCGTGAACTCGAGGAGGAGACCGGCCTTCGCGCCGATCCTTCTGGTCTCGAGCCGTTCGCCAGTGTTTCCGATTCGACGACGACGTACCCGAACGGTGACAAGGTGCAGGCGTTCGTCATGTGTTTCGCTGTCTTCAGGTGGACCGGCGCGCTGACGCCGTGCGATGGTGAGGCGCTGGAGCTGAGCTTCTTCGCGCCGCAGGAACTGCCCGACGATCGGAACCCGTACGTCGACGAGGCGCTCTCCCTATGGAACGCGTACCGGAAGAACGGACGGTTCCAGGCCTGCTGAGCTGGCAGCGCGTCAGCTGACGGCCCGCTCCAATCGGGCGGCTGCCTTCGGCGCCACCTCGTCGGCGACCTCGCGTGCCTCGTCCTCGCTGGTCGACCAGACGTAGACGGCACTGACCAGGTCGCCCCTGCGCTGGTAGACCGCAAGGTAGGAGTAGTCGGTACCGCTCTTCCGGCTGTCCTGACCACGCCACGCGAACGCGTCGCCGAGGGTACCGGTCGGCGGATCGACCACCTCGACGTCCGCCATCTCGCCCTGGCTGTGCTCCCAACCGTCGCAGCCCCCGACCGCCTTCTTGATCTCCGCGAACGCCGCCTTGCCCTTGCCGGGCTGGTAGGCGACCGCTTCGTTGCTCACCACGAGCTCGGCCACGTTCGCCGACTTCCAGAAGAAGTCCTGGTTGCGGGCGAGCCGGTCACCATCGGCCGCCGACTTCCGCGCGCAGATGTCGTTGGTCGGTGCGTCGAGGGAGTCGTCCTGGTCCTGGACCTCCACCTCGCGGCCGACGTCACCTTCGCCCAGCACGATGACACCTATCGCGGCCTTCAGCTCCGCCGCGGTCATCTTCCGTTCGGGCTTCGGCTTGTCACCGACCGGCTTCGCCGCTGGCTTGTCGGACCGGGAGGCGGTCTCGGGAGACCCCTGCTCGTCCGAGCTGCAGCCGGCCAGCATCACCACACCGACCGCGAGCACGGAAAGGACATATCGGGTTCTAGGCACGGGTCGGCACTCTAACGAAGATCCGCCGAGCGCCGACAGGCCCGGGCCGCCCGCGGTGCAAATGACCACGCTACCCATGCCTGTGCAAGCCGGAACAGGTGTCGGTACCTGTCCAACGACCAAAGGCATACCCAGCGTGGTCATTCGCGGCTCTCCTGCGAAGCGCGTACGCACTGTCACGGTGAGCCATGGGCCTCCACACGAGGAAACACGGGCTCGGGCGTCGGCAGTTCCCCGCCCGGACCGACGATCCTGGTCTGCGCCACCAGGCGTCCGGCGATCTCCGGCGTGAACGGTTGGAGTTCGACGGCGAGGGCCCGAAGCGCCGCCACCAGAACTCCGAGCACCGTGTCGAGCCGTAGTCCCGCGTCGCCGTCGCCGCCGCGTTCGGCTTTGGCCAGCAGCCACGGTGCGGCCTGCTCGACGTACCGGTTGGCCGCATTGACCACCGTGGTCACCGCAGCGGCCGCACCGCGCAGGTCGAACCGCTCCAGCGCGGCGTCGATCCGCGCCGGTAGTTCGGTACACGCGGACAGCAGCGGCTTCGCGTCGGTGTCGGCGTACCCGCCCTCAGGAGGCGGCGGGACGACCCCCTGCCGGTAGCGGTGCACCATGCTCACCACCCGCTGGGAAAGGTTGCCGATCCCGCCCGCCAGGTCGCGGTTGGCAGCGTCGACCAGGCGTTGAACCGTGAAGTCGGTGTCGCCGACCTTCGGCACCTTCGCGACGAGCCACCAGCGCACCGCATCCGTACCGAAGTCGGCGGCGAGCTGCGCGGGGTCGACGATGTTGCCGAGCGTCTTGCTGAGCCGGCGCCCGTTCGCGGTGAGGAAGTCGTGGACGAAGATCTCGTGCGGCAGCGGCAGTCCGGCCGACAGCAGCATCGCCGGCCAGTAGACCGCGTGGAAGCGCAGGATGTTCTTGCCGATCACGTGGACGCGCCGGTCGCTCTCGCGCCACCAGGTACGAAACGCGTCCGCGTCGGGACCGGTGCCGTAGTCGAGCGAGGTGATGTAGTTGCCGAGCGCGTCCCACCAGACGTACATCACCTGGGTCGGATCGTCGGGCACCGGAACGCCCCAGCCACGGGTGCGTTCGGCCGAACGCGAGATCGAGAAGTCCTCCAGACCGGCGGCGACGAACGCCCTGACCTCGTTGGCGCGCACGGCTGGCTCGATGCGGAGCCGCCCGCTGCCGAGGAGATCCGCCAGCTGGTCCTGGTAGCGGGACAGGCGGAAGAACCAGTTCTCCTCGCTGACCAGCTGGGGCGCGCGCTCATGGTCGGGGCAAAGGCCGTCGACCAGTTCGTCGGGCGTGTAGAACTGCTCGCAGCCGACGCAGTAGAGCCCTTCGTAGTGGCGCCGGTAGAGATCGCCCGCCTCCGCACACGCCCGCCACAGCCGCTCGGCGCCGGGACGATGACGCGGGTCGCGGCTGGTACGGATGAAGTCGTCGTACGACAGGTTCAGGGCATCGCGAAGCGACTCGAACACCGCCGCGTGGTCGTCGACGAACTCCTGCACGGGCACGCCGGCCTGCTCGGCAGCCTGGACGTTCTTGAGGGCGTTGTCGTCGGTCCCGGACTGGAGCCGGACCTGCTCACCGCGCAGGCGGCGATGTCGAGCGAGGACGTCCGCCTGGACCAGCTCCAGGGCGTGCCCGAGATGCGGGTCGGCATTGACGTAAGGAATCGACGTGGTGACGTAGTACCGCTTCGGTGCGGTGGACATCGGGCTTCCTTTCACGGGTGGTGCTCGCGAGAGGGCGCCGGCCACAGACTTTGCGGTGACATGAGAAAAGGCCCCTCCGCGAGGGGCCTTCGGGCAGTGAGTACGGCACGTAGGCGGCCCCTAGCGGGGCCGCATCATCTCCTCGGCGCCGGCGATGCGCGCCGGGCGTGGACTGTGGTGCCGGATGGTCATGGGGTGAGAATACCAGCCGGCTGAGGGTTCGCCCGCTGGTCCAGCGGACGGAGCGAGGACATGGGGACGGAGCGAGGGTGAGGGCGAGGGCGAGGGGACGGCGACCCAGCGCCCGTACTGCGTCACGCCAGCGATCGGGCGAGGTCGGCCAACCAACGCTTGGAGTCCGCCGCCGAGCGCAGTCGCACGACCCGCACCCCGGACGCGCTGAGCTCCGACAGCCGGCCCGGCAGTTCACGGCGATGCCGGCGGTGTGACTTGACCGCCCACACCAGAAGCGAGTTCCGGCCGAACAGGGCGGCCCAGTGCTCCCGGTTGCCGTTCCACAGCTCGGTCCGGCGAACGATGCGTACGACCGTCCGCCGGACGATTCTGGGGACGATCACCCACAGCGGCAGGTCCAGCCAGACCACGACGTCGGCCTGGGGCCACAGGCTTCCGCTCACCCGATCGATGTAGTTGCCGTCGAACACCCATCGCGGCCGCCGGGCGAGCTCCTCGACCGCGCTGGTGAACTCCTCAACCGGCCGCGGTGACCAGTTCGGTCCGTGAGCGAGACTGTCCAGCTCGACATGATCGGCGCCGATGAGTGGGGCGACCTCACCGGCAAGTGTGGACTTCCCGGTACCGGTGGTGCCCAACACCACCACCCGGCGCGGGGACTGCGGCTCCGCAGCCTCGTCCGCCTCCCGCCGACCCACCGCCATCGCTTGTGCTCTCCTCGCTCTCCTCGCCCCACCGGTGCCGTACGTGCCTCCTCGAGAGGAGCGTACGGGCCGTCAGGAGCGCGACGTTCCGGCACTTGCGGCAGCGAGGAGCTCCAGGGCGTGCCGCGCGTGCGCGGACAGGGTCACTCCACCGAGGTCATCCGGGGCGACCCAGGTCGCTCCGTCGGTGCTGGCGTCCCCCTGCTCGGCCCGGAGTGTCCCGCCGACGATCGTCACCTGGTAGAGCAGACGTACGCCATGGATCGAGACCCCGTCGCTGTCGTAGACGTTGGCATGGACGCCGAGCAGGGCCTCGACCCGTCCGGTGAGACCGGTCTCCTCGGCCAGCTCCCGGAGTACCGCGTCGCCCGGGTCCTCACCGTGCTGGACCCCGCCGCCGGGGAGGGTCAGAGTGCCGGGCGTACGCGACCGTCGCGACATCCGGCACAACAGCACGCGCCCCGTTTCGTCGATGGACAGGGCGTACGCACCGACCCGCTGCCGCCGCGCAGACATGGGGTCACCTATCCCCGTCACTCGCTCCGGTCACCTTTGCCGTGCGACGGGTGTTCGGCGACGAAGACTCCGCGCTGCGGCACAATGATCACCAGCCCGTCGTCCGCGAGAAGGCGGACCGCCTTCCGCACGGTGTCTCGGGCGAGGCCGAACTCCTGCACCAGCCTGGCCTCCGAGGGGATCGCACGGCCCGGCCGATAGTCCCCGCGGTCGATCCGCGCCCGCAGGATCGATGCAAGCTGTCGGTACGGCGGCACCATGTGGCCATGGTCGATCTCGGCGTCCGGTCCGAAATCCATGCCTGCAGAAGTTAGGCGTCTGGCCACGATGCTCCCCCTCCATCCACGTGCCTAGACGTGGCTAGCTCAGCTCAGCTTACGGTGCTCGCTATCGGTGCGGCGGCTGGTTGACCTGCCCGACCCCGACGCCGGCCCTCGGTCCCGGCCGCCGTACCGACCTACACCGCGAGGAGGCCGAGCAGTGCGCTGGAAGCTGGCGACATTCCTGACCTACGCCGGCCGCCAGGGGCGACCATGATCATGCGCGGACAAGCGGGCGGTTCAGGCGACGAAATTCCCCGACTTCCCGCGCATGATCATGGTTCAGCTACGCCGACATCTGGTCCGCCTCAGGCCCCTGGGAGGCCGAAGCCCTTCACGCTTCAGGGAGTGGGGACGTCGGCGAACCAACGGCGCAGCTCGACGGCCACTCCGTCCTCGTCCAGGGGCGCGGTCACGTGGTCGGCGGCCGCCAACGCCTCGGTCGCGGCGTTGCCCATCGCCACCCCGCGCCCGGCCCATCGCAGCATCTCGACGTCGTTCGTCCCGTCGCCGATGGCGAGCACGTCCTCGCGCCGGACCCCGAGCCGTTCGGCCACCTTCGCAAGGCCCGTCGCCTTGCTGACACCCTCGGGCGCGAGGTCGAGCCAGGCCGTGAAGCCGATGTAGTACGCCACACCGTGGACGCCGACCCGTTCGATCACCTCGAGGAAGTGCTCGGCCTCGATCGACGGCTCCCGCAGGATCACGCGGGTCACCGGGTCGGCAATCAGGCGTTCCAGAGGTTCGACGCTGAGCTCACCGGTGAGTTCACCCGGCGGGAACGGCGCGTTGACCCGGTATCCCACGCCCAGCTCCTCGACGGCCACCAGCACGTCCGGGAGGTGGGAGAGCAGCATCCGCAGGACCGGCGCCGCGTCGAAGGTCACGACGTCGACGAGTTCGACGTCCGGGCCGGCGGCCAGGCCCGGGTTGCCCCGCTCGATCGGGTGAGGGCGCCCATCGGGCCCGGCAGCGGGAGCGCCGTCCGGGTGCAGACGTACCGTCACCGCACCGTTGCTGCACACGAGGTACGGCAGCGACAGGTCGAAGTGCAGCGCGAGCGGCCTCGTCGCCGTGAGCCCGCGCCCGGTCGACAGAACGACGTACGCACCAGCCTCGGCCGCATGACGTACGGCAGCGTCGACGGCGGGCGTGATCTGATCCTGCACGTCGACGAGCGTCCCGTCGATGTCGAGCGCCACCAGGCGCGGTCGCCACGCCCAGGGCGGGTGGTCCGGGTCACGGTCGCTCGTCACGCGGGCCGTCACGCGAGCGGCTCCAGGTGGCTCCGCCCACCGAGGAACGGCTGCAGCGCCTTCGGGACGCGGACGCCTCCGTCGGCGTCCTGGTGGTTCTCCAGGATCGCCACGATCGTCCGGGTGGTCGCCATCGCGGTGCCGTTGAGCGTCGCCACGTGCCGGGTGCCGTCGTCGGTACGGAACCGGACGCCGAGCCGACGGGCCTGGAACTCCGTGCAGTTCGACGTCGACGTGACCTCGCGGTACCTGCCCTGTGTCGGGATCCACGCCTCGATGTCGAACTTGCGGGCGGCACTCGCGCCGAGATCGCCGGCGGCGGTGTCGATGACGCGGTAGGGCACCTCGAGCCTGTCCCAGAACTCGCGTTCCCAGGCGAGGATCCGCTGGTGCTCGGCACGTGCCTCGTCGGGATGGACGAACGAGAACATCTCGACCTTGTCGAACCAGTGCACGCGGATGATGCCCCGGGTGTCCTTGCCGTGGGACCCAGCCTCACGACGGAACGACGGGCTGAAACCCGCGTAACGCAGCGGGAGCTGGTCGGCGGCGAGGATCTCGTCCATGTGGTACGCCGCCAGCGGGACCTCCGACGTGCCGACGAGATACAGGTCGTCGCGTTCGAGCTTGTAGACGTCCTCGGCGGCCTGGCCGAGGTAGCCGGTGCCCTGCATCGCCCGCGGCTTCACCAGGGACGGCGGGATCATCGGCGTACACCCGTAGCTCATGGCCTGGTCGACCGCCATGTTGATCAGGGCCAGCTCGAGGAGGGCACCGACGCCGGTGAGGTAGTAGAACCGCGAGCCCGATACCTTCGCGCCGCGTTCGATGTCGATCGCGCCCAGCACCCGCCCCAGCTCCACGTGGTCCCGCGGCTCGAACCCCTCCGCGGTGAAGTCGCGCGGCTGGCCGACCTCGTCGAGCACGACGTAGTCGTCCTCGCCGCCGGCCGGCACCTCCGGTTCGACAAGGTTGTCGATCTGGAGCATGAGTCGGTCGTACGCCAGGGCGGCCTCGTCCTGCGCGGCCTCGGCCGCCTTCACTTCGGCGGCGAGCTGCTTCGCGCGCGCCAGCAGGGCCTGCTTCTCCTCACCGGCAGCCCGCGGGATCTGTTTGCCGAGTGTTTTCTGTTCGGACCGGAGCTGCTCGAACGCGGCGATCGACGACCGCCGGCGCTCCTCCGCGGCGAGCACCTCGTCGACCAGCTCGACGGAGGCGCCACGGCGCCGCTGACTCTCGCGTACGCGGTCAGGGTCTTCACGGAGCACCTTGGGGTCGATCACGCCTCGAGATTAACCGGGAGTACGGGAGGGTCCGCCACCGGTTTCCTCTCCGCGTGGCGACGGGCGGGTACACCTGGTGCGACCCGGCGTGGCGGCACTGCCTACCGGACGGTAGACATTGCTTCCGTGGACGCGGGTGTCGGACGTCGCGGTGGCTGGGAGAGGTCATGAGACCGCCGCATGTCGCGACTCATCGCCGTGGCCCGACTCGCCATGGCTTGTCCGGCATTGACCTGGCCGGCGGTGGCCTGAGCGGCATCGGTGCGCCGGTGGCGATCTGTGTGGGCGGCGTCGGTTTCGTCGTCCTCCTGGTCCTCGTGCAGTCCGGCTGGGCGCCGCTCGTGGGGATGGACCGGAATGTCGCGTCCGAGCTGCCCGCCGATCTCGCCGCGAATCCCGCGCTTGTCGGGCTGTTCATCGTGGTCCAGGAGCTGACGCAGCCGTGGGTGCTGCGCGGAACCGTCGTGATCGTGGCCGCACTCCTCATCCGGCGAGGGCGCGCCCACCAGGACACCATCGACCGGGGCCTCACCCCGCAGGCCTTCGTCCGGCAGGACCTCATCCGGCTCGGCTGGTGGCTCGTCGCCGTCGTCATCGCCGGCGCCGGTGCGGAGTACGTCTTCAAGTCCGCCGTCGCGCGTCCACGCCCGCAGGTCTCCGACCGACTCGTCGAGATCGACGGGCACGGCTTCCCGTCCGGGCATGCGCTGGGTTCGGCACTGTTGGTCGGCGCACTCCTCATCGTCGTGTCGCAGCTCAACGTGACCCGCCGCCTGCTGATCACCCTCTGGACCTCGGGCGCCTGCGTGGTCGTCCTCGTCGGCTTCGACCGCGTGGTCCTGGGTGTCCATCACGTCTCCGACGTCCTGGCGGGTTGGTGCCTGGCGGCGGCTCTGCTGGGGGCGACGACCGCGGCGTTCGGGATCGGCCGGGCCCGTACGCGGATCACGCGCCGGCGCGGACGCTCGCGACAGCGGGTCGCCGTGATCGTCAACCCGTCCAAGATCGACGACGCCGCGGCCTTCCGCGCACAGGTCGAACGCCACGCCACCCGCGAAGGATGGGCGACACCGCTGTGGTTCGAGACCACCCGCGACGACCCGGGCCAGGAGATGATCCGCGCCGCCGTCGACGCCGACGTCAAGCTGGTGATCGCGGCGGGCGGCGACGGGACGGTCCGCGTGGTGTGCGCCGGGCTCGCAGGTACCGGCGTACCCCTCGGGATCGTGCCGGTCGGCACCGGCAACCTGCTCGTCCGCAACCTCGGCCTGCCGCTGGACCGAGCGGCCGCGCTCCGGGTGGCGTTCACCGGGCAGGACCGGCCGCTGGACCTGGTCCGCGTCGAAGGCGACGGCGTACCGGCCGACCGGTTCGCGGTGATGGCCGGGCTCGGCCTCGACGCCGCGGTCGTGGGTGAGGCACCGCCGAAACTCAAGGCGCGGATGGGGTGGGGGGCCTACGTCGTGTCGATCGCGCGGAACCTGTCGTTCCCCGCGGTGCGCGCGGAGATCTCCGTCGATGACGAGTCGCCGGTCCGGCTCCGGGTCCGTACGGTCCTGATCGGCAACGTCGGCACCTTGCATGCCGGGCTGTCGCTGCTGCCCGACGCCCGGCCGGACGACGGGATGCTCGACGTGGTGGCCGTGGCGCCTCGCCGGCTGACCGACTGGCCGGGGCTCGCGTGGCGCGTCGTCTCCAGGTCAGCCGCCCAGGACGACCGGCTGCGCACCTGGCGCGGTGAACGGGTCGTCGTACGTTCGGTCGAAGCGTGTCCGCGGCAGCTGGACGGAGACGTCATCTCGACCGGTCACGAGCTGCGCTGCGAGGTGGAACCCGGCGTCCTCCTGGTCCGAGTTCCCAGGCGCGCAAACTTCTAGGGATCCCGCAGGACCTGCCGAGCCTCGTCGTACGCGGACTCGGTGAGGAGCTCGGCCAGGCGGTCGGGCTCGAGGAGGATCACCGTCAGCGCGTGCCGCTGGTCCCAACGGGCGGCGGCGTGGGCGAGGGCGCGGGCGAGACCTTCGCCTGTCGCGGCGTGGGCGGCCCCGCCTTCGTCGACCCACCAGTCGACCTCCTGGCCGTCGACCCGGAGGTCGTCGTGTTCCCACCATCGAGTGGGTACGCCGGGAACCAGGATGCGCGCCGCCTCGGGTACTTCCCGTTCGGCGCGCTCGTCATCGTCGTCGACCGCACCGGCCGCCGCCTCGGACGCCAGTGGCAGGTCGAGCAGGTCGGCGAGCCGTTCGGCGGCCGCGGCCGGCGCGACGACCTGGCCACCCAGATCGGTCCGCTGCATCCACATCGGACCGTCGACGACTACGGCGGCGGAACTGTCGACCACCCGAGTGCCGCTCGGGCCGGTTCCCGGGGGGTCGGTGAGGACGCGGACCTGTCGTGGCGGGGTCGGGCGCGCGTCGTCCGTCGGCGGCGCCAGGTCGGCGAACTGCGCCCAGAGCGCCAGCATGGTGGTCGCCGACACCTCGAGCGACGGATCGCTGAGCCGATCCAGGAGCGTGTGTATACCGGTGGGATCCAGGTCGGCGATCCGGCCCACCAGGCCGAGCGCGCGCCGGACACCGGTGTCCAACTCGGCAACCCACCCCGGCGGCGGGGTCAGCAGGGCGGCAACGGCCGGGTCGGCGTCCGGATCGGCGAAGTCGGTCAGCGGTACGCCGTCGATGCGGACGTGGCGGCGTAACCACCAGGCCGTGTAGGACAGCGCGGGGGTCGCGGCCCGATCCGGCCGGGCGACTGCGTGCACGCGGACCTGCTCGGTCAGGGCCCGTCGGGTGGCGCGTTCACCGGCGAGCAGCCGCAGGGTCCGCGGCCAGGCGTCGTCGCGTACGAAGTCCAGGTCCCGGACGGCGACCACCTCGTCGATCCGCGCGGCGGCGGGTCCGCCTCCCTCGCCCCGGCCCCGGTCGCCAGCCGCGCTCGACGCAGCGTCCAGGGTCTCGCCGGCCCATGCATCGATGTCGTCGAGTTCGGCGAGCTCATCCGGGAGTACGTCGAGATGGACGTCGGACGCGGTCACCACGCCGAGCGTCCTCGCCACCCCGACGGCCTCGAGGACGTCAGGACCCCACCGGTCGAGGAGTTCTGCCGCGACCGGCGTGAACTCCTCCGGGTCCAGCACCGCCTCGGCCTCGGAGCCGGGCAGGACCAGCGCGTTCGCCGCCGCCAGGTGGCCGCCCGCGTCGGACAGAAGCAGCTCCCCCAACCACGGCAACTCCCCCGGGGACAGTTCACCGGCGGAGGTCGCGGCGGCCACCAAGGCGAGTACGCCCTCGGCGACGGTCGAGTCGTCGGACTCGGCCGCGTCATGGACCGCCGCCTGCACGGCACCGTCCTCGAGGAGGACGCGCGGGCCGGCCCGCTGGGCACCCAGGCGTTCGAGGACGCCCGCTGCCGTACCCGTCGCCGCCTGCGGATGGACGAGTCGGAGTCCCGACGACGCCAGCAGGCCGAGCGCGTCATCCGACAGGCCGCCGTCGGCCGCGGTGCGATGGGTGTCCAGGCCGAGCGCCTCGTCCGGCAGGAGCAGCCCGCGCGCACCCCGGACGATGCGGCCGTCGGCCAGTGGTACCGACAGCGCGCCGAGAGCCTCCCGGCGTACCGGATCGGCGACGGTCGACCCCAACGCGGCGTAGAAGTCCCGCCACCACTCCGGCGGATGCGCGGCCGCGACACCGGAGAGCTCCTCCACGATGTCGGCCAGGGAGAGCCGTCGTACGCCGAGGGCGTCGTGGGCCGCCCGGTCACCGCGGCGCTCGGCCACCAGCCCCGCCATGAGCGGCGCCAGCGCCCGGACCACCTCGTCGTCGGCACCCTCCACGACGACCGCGTCTCGGGCCCGGATCAGCGTGTGGTCCTCGACGGTACGCAGCAGCGGGGTGTCGGGAAGCCGGCGCAGTATCGCCTCGCGAATGGCGCCGTCGAGCCGCCCGGCCGGCAGGCCCACGGGCACGAGGTGGATCACGCTCTCGCCTGCCTCGGCGCGGGTGTGGGCCAGGTCCGCGTAGGCGCGCGCCGCCTCCTCCACCAGCCGGTCGGTGAGCGGGCCCTCCGCGACATGGCGCCGGGTCGGGTCGAGCGGGAACGACGCCAGCAGCATCGCGGGCAGCGACAGCGGCTCGTCGGTCGGTGTGGGCGCGTGGACGACTGCGGGCAGATCGCCGGAGCGCGCGCCGATGCCCGCTCCACCGGCGCTCGGGCCGGTCACGCTCGGGCCGCCGAAGGGATCCACGGTCGTGGGCGTACGCGAAAGAGCCCACAGCACGGTCCACGACGGCCGGCTCCGCTCCTCGGTCGGGCGGTCGGCCAGCAGCTCCGCACGTTCAGCCGGCGTCCAGACGCCGCTGGCGCGGTGGGCGTGCCACCGCTCGCCGACGCCGGTGAGCACCCGCACGCCGTCGCCGTCCTCACCCCCACCACGGGCATCCGCACGACCGGCATCCGCACGACCGGTCTCGCCGGGGTCGATCTCGATCCGGTCCAGGTGCGGCAACGCGAGGAGCAGCGCGTCGTCGGCCTCGGCCAGCAACCGGCGTACCAGGTCAGCGGCCGCCTCGTCGCGCAACGGCAACAGCACGGCGGTGTCGAAGCCCTCCGGCGGCTCGCCGTCCGCGGCAAACGGCAGCCTCAGCACGGGGACGTGCCCGTCCCGGCGGCGCTGCTCGGCCGCCAACCCTGGGGCGGCCTCCCCGGCCTCGGCGACGAGGGCCGCGGTGTCGTCGCGGGAGAAGCGGACGCCTCCGGTACGGGAGACGATCGTCGGTTCGTCCGTCACGGCCAACACCGCCGCGAAGCCCACGCCGAAGCGACCCACGGTCAGATCCAGACCGGACGTCGGAGGGGTCGAGTCGGGCCCCGGCGTCGGGGACTCGTCCCGCTTCGCGGAAGCCCGGAGGGTGGCCAGCGCCTCGACACCGGCGGTGCTCAGAGGCGCACCGGTGTTCGCCGCGATGAGGACCGGACCGCCCGACTCGGCACGCGTCTGCGGATCGTCACGAAGCGTGAGCCTCATCCGACCGGGTACGCCGGCGCGTGCGGCCGCGTCGGCGGCGTTCTGGGCGAGCTCGACGACGAGCCGGTCGCGGTAACCGCCCAGCGCCAGGTCCTCCTCGGCATTGGCGTCCTCCCGGAACCGGACCGGCGAAGCCGACCAGGCAGCGAGCACCCGGTCGCGGGTAGCTGCCGTCGCGAAGGGATCAGTCACCCGGGTGATTATTGAACCTTTGGCGGATTCGCGCCCGTCTATCGCTGGCCAGCAGGGGTCGGCGCGCTGCGGATCAGGGGACCGCACCGCCCATGCGGCGTCGCACCCGGGCCGTTCTACTAGCCATCAGACCGGCACTCGCCGCCGTCGGGTCCCCAGAAGATCACCCAGGTCTCGAAGTCGGCGCTGAAGTCGACGAAGCGATGCTCCACGCCCGCCTTGACGAACAGCACGTCGCCCGCCTGGCAGAGCGTCTCCACACCGTCGTTGACGAACCGACTCGTGCCGCGACTGACGAGGTAGAGCTCGTCCTGGGGATGCGGGCTCTGCGTGTCGACGCCACGCGGCGCGAACAGCTCCACCCGCATCGAGCCATGCGCCAGGGCGACGACGAACGGCACGTCGCTCGTGGCCAGCGCCTGTCGCAGATCCGCGGTCCGTGCCTGCCACGCCTCGTCCCGCGCCCTCTCTTCCCGCATCAGTGCTCCTTTTCGGGACGCAGGTCGCCGTCTGTGTCGTGGACCCTATCTCCGCTGATGAATGGGCAATCGCGGGCGAGAGCGAGGACCTCCAGCAGGGCGTCGTACCGCTGGTGGGTCGCGCCCTCGGGCACCGGTCCACCGAGTTCCTCCGCGCCCGCGAGCGGTGTGGCGAACCGGCGCAGCGCTTCGCGGAGAAGCATCGGGACGACCAGCGTACGTTCGGTCGAGGTCAGCGCTCGGCCTTCGTCGTACGCCGCCACACTCGCCCGGACCTGGTCGACGTCGAGGCCACCGGAACGGCGGTGGCCACCAGGATGGACGGGGCCACCAGATTGGTCGGAACCACCCGGATGGACGTGGAACCAGTACAACGCCGACCCCAACCCGAACAACGCGGACTCGTGGTACGGCGTGAAGTCCACGATCGCCACCACCTCGTCGCCGTCATAGAGCACGTTGTCGGGTCCGATGTCGCCGTGGACGAGCTGCCGAGGCAGGGCGGCGATCTCCGGCGCGGCGGCCGCGAGCAGGGCCAACCCTTCCGCGACTGTGTTCGGATCGACCCACCTCGGCGCGTGGTCCCGTACCAGCCGAGGCAGGTTCTCGCCCAGGTACGTCGGCGACACGACGCGCGTCCAGAGAGTGTCGGCGGTCAGCCAGGCGACGGGGACCGGATCGACGGGGACCGGATCGACCGGCACGTGATCGGCGGTCAGCGGGATCGTCGCCAGCGCTTCGTCGTACGCCGCGAGGTGGCGCATCGCCCGGTCGGTCTGCCGGCGATTCGGCCGTTCGGTCATCACTGCGGTCAGGAACTCCTGGACGCAGTGGCCCGACGCGCTCACGACTGCGCCTGAGGGAGTGCGGAAGAGCCGCGCCTGTCTCACGCCCCGAGCGTTGAGGGCCCGCTCGACCACGGCGTACAGCTCCCAGTCGGGCACCCGGTAGACCGGCTTGACGACGAAGCTCCCCTGCGGGGTGGCGAGCTTGACGACCTCCGCACCCCCGCCGCGGAGCGGCTCGGCGGCGACCGGCGTACCGAGCTCGAACTCGCGGGCCACCCGCTCGAGCAACCCGGTCTGGAGACCGCTGGTCGGGCATGATCGGGAGTCATCCACACCGGCGATGCTCCCAGAACCGCTCGGCGAGCCATTTCGGCCGGCTGCCCGTAGGCGGACATCGGTGACAGTCGTACGTCATCAGGAGGCGATATCCTCCGGTGGAACGCACCGGCCGACGAGGGAGATGACGCGTGGTACGGCGGATCGTGCTGGGAGCGTTGATTCTGGTGGTGGCGAGCGCGCCGCTGACCGGTTGCGCGAACACCCCGATCACTCCCGGCTCGTCGAAGTCCGAGAAGACGCCGAAGGCGACCTCTACTCCGTCCTCACCCGCACCATCGGCCGACGCCACGTCCGAGGGCGCCGAGATCGAAGCGGTCCGTCACTACAACGACGTCTTCAACCGCGCCTTCGCCACCCTCGATCCCGATCCGCTCCTGGCCGCCGCGAGCCCTGACTGTACGAGCTGCCAGGGGACGGCCGACGTCATCACCAAGCTCGACAAGGCCGGTGGACGCTACGACGGCTTCGAGCAGAAGATCGACAAGATCGCCCTCATGTCGAAGGGCGACCGCCCGATCGTCCAGGCCGAGAGCAGCCTCAGCGCTTTCGACCTCGTCCCGCGCGCCGGCGCCAAGCCGGAGCCACAGAAGGCCAGGCGGTTGTTCCTGACGTTCGAACTGGAGAAAAGAGGGGACTCGTGGACCGTCGCGCAGATCACCCAGGGCTAGGTGACCGCACCCCGTTCACAGGCTTCAGCTTCGGGTTCACCTCGCTCGCGCGCGCTCGCAGGTCCCGGTTGCGGCGGTCTCGCACGCTGGGTTCCCGCTCACAAGCGTCCCGATCACACGGGACCCACTCGGTCCGGGCGGGTGCGCTGGCGACCGGCCTCCTCACGGCTCTGGTCCTCGTGCTGAGCGGTCTCGTCACCGCACCTGCCGCCGCGGAAGTCTGCGAGAACGGCCGCGACCCGGTGACCGGACAGTGCCAGATCGGGATCCCCACGCCCGACCCCGATCCCGACCCGGAGCCCGGCGGCGAGCCGGCTCCCGAACCGACCCCGGGTCAGACGAAGACGGCCCACGACTACCGCAATCCCTGCGACGAGGTCGGCGTCGGTTGCGGTGTGCTCGCACCATGTCCAGGTGACGACCCGGTGCGTTACAACCACTACGTACGCCAGGAGATGTGGAACGGAAGCGCCTGGGTCCCGCAGGGTCCGTGGCAGCTGCAACCGCCGCCGGTCTGTATGCCGGACCAGGAGCCTGCCCGGCCGACCGAGCAGCAGGTCATCGACGCAATCGTGGAGTTCGGGCTGCCGGGCGGCCGGACCGAGCTGAACCCGCCGGGCGGGCGCACGCTGATCAACCTGCCGACCAACTTCTACACCACCCGCGGTGCCATCGATCCATTCAACCTTCCCGTCGGCCCGTTCACGGTCCAGGTCAGAGCGACACCGGAGTCCTACGAATGGCACTTCGGCGGTGGTGAGTCCCGGACCACGTCGACGCCGGGCGCGCCGTACCCGGACGGGACCGTCCTGCACACGTACGACACGACGGGGACCTACCAGGTGTCGGTGACTGTGCACTACCAGGTCGACTGGCAGTTCGGCGGGGACGGCTGGCAGACGATCGCCAACCCGATCCAGGCGCAGGACAGCCCGTCCGTCGACCTCACAGTGGTCGAGTCGCGGGCCGTGCTCCGCAAGAACTGATCCCGACCCGCCTCACCCGGCCCGCCGAGCCTGACGAGCCCGCCGAGCCTGACGGCGAATGACCACGCTGAGCAGGTCTTTGGTATCCGGCGGGGCGTCGATGCCTAGCTCGGATACCACACGCCTGCTCAGCGTGGTCATTTGCGCATCGCCTGCGCCCCCAGGTGACCGGCCACCTTTCCTCGCCGTGTCCGCGGCGGCGGTTGTGTGGTTCGGGGTTACCGGCCTTCCTTGAGTTGGGCGAGCCATGAAGCCGCGCTCTCGAAGTCGGCGTCGGTCGTTCCCACCCGCAGGTTGGGTCGGGCGCCGTCGGCGCGAGGATAGGACCCGAGGAAGCGAACATCGGCGCACACCCGACGCAATCCCATCAACGCCTCTCCGACCCGCGCTTCGGCAACGTGCCCCTCGCAGTCGATCGAGAAGCAGTAGCGCCCGAGGCCGTCGCCGGTCGGCCGGGACTCGATCCGGGTCAGGTTCACCCCGCGTACGGCGAACTCCTCCAGGATCTCCAGCAACGCGCCCGGGTGGTCGTCGCGGATGAACGCCACCATGGACGTCTTGTCCGACCCGGTGGGCGACGGTAGCGGGCCGGGCCGAGCGACGAGAACGAACCGGGTCACGGCGTCCCGCACATCCTCGATCTCCTCGGCGAGCGCCACCAGCGGATAGTGCTCGGCGGCGATCGGCGACGCGATCGCGGCGTCGAACTCCGAGCCCGGTTCGGCGACGGCGGCAGCCGCGACGGCATTGGACGACGCGAGCATCACCTCGGCCTGCGGCAGGTGCGCCGCCAGCCACCTGCGGCACTGGGCCGCGGAGTGCGGGTGCGTGGTGATCCGCTTGCAGTCGGCGAGCTGCGTGCCAGGGCGGGCGAGCAGAGCGAACGACACGGGCAGCAGGATCTCGCGGGTGATCACGAGGTGACCGCCGGCGAGGGTGTCGAGGGTGACCGACACCGCGCCCTCGACGGAGTTCTCGATGGGGACGACGGCCCCTTCTGCCTCTCCGTTGCGTACGGCGTCGAGCGCGGCGGGCACGGTGGCGAGGGGGATGGGATCCACCCGCGCGATCTCCGGCAGGGTCCGCAGGGCGGCCTCGGTGAAGGTGCCCTCGGGCCCGAGGTAGGCGTAGCGCGGCGATGGGGTTCCGGTCACGCTGTCGAGCGTAGAGCCAGCCGCGAGCCGCGCCCGCATCGACCCGCCCTCGTACCTCGTCGTGTCGCCACACGATTGGTCTGGCTCACAGGCGCCTGATCAGCTCGGGCGTACGCACCAAAGCGTCCCTAGCGCCCGGAATCCTCACGCCGGTCTCACGAGGACCCCTCACACGAACCTATTGGATCAAGGCGCCCCTCATCGCAACGCCGATTGGATCAAGGCGCCCCTCACCCGAACGCCCGTTGCGCGATGGCGCCCCGCACCCAGACGCCGATTGCCAGAAGGTGCCCCTCATCCCAAAAGAACAGCCGCGCGGGCCCGGGCCGGGCGCGGCCGACCAGGCTCGCCCAGCGCCGCCGAAAGGGAAACGCCGTCGTTCAGCGAGCGGCGATCTCGTCGACGTGTGTGACGTTGGCGCGGTTGTCGGCGTCCTCGCTCGCGCTTCCCGCGAACCACGCGTCGAGGATCTCGCCCAGCAGCGGTTCGGACACGACCCGCAGACTCAGCGCCAGGACGTTGGCGTCGTTCCAGCGCCGAGCGCCGTCGGCGGTGTAGGCGTCGGCACACAAGGCGGCCCGCACGCGCGGCACCTTGTTCGCCGCGATCGACGCACCGGTACCGGTCCAGCAGCACACGACCGCCTGGTCGGCCCGCCCCTCCGCCACGTCACGCGCCGCCGCCTCGCTGGCCCACGCCCAGTCATCGCGTTCGTCGGGGTTCAACGCCCCGTGCGCGACGACCTGGTGGCCGCGGCGGCGCAGCTCGTCGGCGAGGCGGACCGCAACACCTGCGGACATGTCGGAGGACACCGAGATTCGCATGTGTACGACGCTACCCCGGACGCCGGAATCAGCAGGGCCGCTCGTCAGGCCTCGGACTCGGTCTTGTCCCCGGACCAGTCGAGGTGGAAGGTGCCGTCCGCGTCGACCCGACGGTACGTATGGGCGCCGAACAAGTCCCTCAGCCCCTGCACCAACGCCGCCGGCAGCCGGTCACGCCGCAGGCCGTCGTAGTAGGCCAGCGCGGCGCTGAAGCCCGGCACCGGGACCCCCGCCGTCGCCGCGACCGACACCACCCGGCGCCAGGACTCCTGCCCGTCGCTGACCGTCTTCGCGAAGTACGGGTCGACCAGCAGCGACGGCAGGTTCGGGTTCTTTCCGTACGCCTCGCGGATCCGGTCGAGGAACCGCGCCCGGATGATGCAGCCGCCGCGCCAGATCGTGGCCATGTCGCCGAGGTCGATCTCCCAGTCGTAGGTCTGCGATCCCGCCCGGATCATGTCGAAGCCCTGCGCGTAGGCGACGACCTTGGAGGCGTACAACGCGCGGCGTACGTCGTCGATGAAGCTTTCCGGCTTGCGGTTGGTCGGCTTCCGCGCGGGCGGTGGCGCAAGCGCCTCCCGGGCGGCTGCCCGCTGCTCGGCGTGGGCGGACAGCGACCGCGCGAAGACCGCTTCGGCGATGCCCGACACGGGCGTGCCGAGGTCGAGGGCGATCTGCACGGTCCAGCGACCGGTGCCCTTCTGCTCGGCCTCGTCGAGGATCGCGTCGACCAGGGGTCCGCCGGTGCGCGGGTCGGACGTGGCGAGGACCTCGGCGGTGATCTCGATGAGGAACGACTCGAGGTCGCCTTCGTTCCAGCTCCGGAACACCTCGGCCAGCTCCTGAGGCGACCGGTCGAGGACGGTACGCAGCAGGTCGTAGGCCTCGGCGATGAGCTGCATGTCGGCGTACTCGATGCCGTTGTGGACCATCTTGACGAAGTGCCCGGCACCGTCGGGGCCGACGTGGACGCAGCACGGTGTGCCGTCGACGTTGGCCGCGATGGACTCGAGGATCGGGCCGAGCGTTTCGTAGGACTCGGGTGTGCCACCCGGCATGATGCTCGGGCCGTTGAGCGCGCCTTCCTCGCCGCCGGAGATGCCGGTGCCGACGAAGTGCAGGCCGCGTTCCCGCAGCGCGGACTCGCGCCGCCTGGTGTCGATGAAGTGCGCGTTGCCGCCGTCGACCACGATGTCGCCGGGCTCGAGAAGGTCGGCGAGCTGGTCGATCACATCGTCGGTGCCGGCGCCGGCCTGCACCATGACGATCACCGTGCGCGGCCGCTTCAGGGAGGCCACCAACTCGTCGAGGGAGGCGGCCGGAACGAACCGCCCCTCGTCGCCGTACTCCGCGACCAGCGTGTCCGTGCGCGTCTTCGTCCGGTTGTGAACGGCAACGGCGTGGCCGTGACGTGCCAGGTTGCGCGCGAGGTTACGGCCCATCGTGGCGAGCCCGGTGACCGCGATGTCGGCCAGCTGATCCCCCTGCGAGGCGGCCGCCTCGCCGCCGCTGCTCGCCACCTCGGGGGACTCGGTCGTCGTCTCCGTCGTCTCCGTCATGCCACGATCCTCTCGCCTTCTAGGCCTGGATGCGTAGTCGGGTCGGCGCGACACCGGGCCGCTGGTCGAGAGTGATCGGGTCTGTACCCGGAGTGATGCTGCCGAGGATCGAAGGAGCGCTCGCACCCGTACACGCCGGCACCGTCGCCGGAATCCCCTTCGACGTAAGGAATCCGAGCAACGCGAACGCGTACGCCTCCTTCGCATCGGCGGGCAGCCCGAGGTCGTCGATCGGGCGTAAGGACATGCCGGGATCGGCCAGGATGCCGATGCGCCGCATCAACCACGTGTTGCGTACGCCGCCACCGGACACGAGCAACTCGCCCACGCCGTGTTCCTCGCACTCCTCGGCAACCACGATCGCCGTGAGCTCCGCCAGCGTCGTCATGAGGTCGGGTGGGGAGACGTCGGGGAACGCCGACAGCTTCGCGTCGAGGTAGCCGCCGTGGAACAGTTCCTTGCCGGTCGACTTCGGCGCCGGTCTCCCGTAGTACGGCTCCTCGAGCAGGGCACCGAGCAGCTCCACGACCACCTGACCGCTGGCGGCGTGCCGGCCGCCCAGGTCGTACGGCTGGTTGAAGTGCCGCCGCGCCACCAGGTCCATGAGCGCGTTGGCCGGGCCGATGTCGTAGGCGAGGACGCCGCCGTCCGGTCGTACGACAGTCATGTTGGCGATGCCGCCCAGGTTGAGCGCGGCCTTGGGTGCCGTACCGGGCGGCATCAGGAGGACGTCGAGGATGCTCACCAGGGGCGCGCCCTGGCCGCCCTTCGCGATGTCGCGGGCGCGGAGGTCGGACACGACGGGTGCGCCGGTGCGTTCGGCGATCCAGGCCGGCTGGCCGAGCTGGAGCGTGCCCTTGGCGGCGCCGTTCTCGATCCAGTGGAAGACGGTCTGGCCGTGGGAGACCACCAGATCGGCGTGTCCACCGGCCAGCTCGTCGATCCCCCGTGCGGCGGCGGCGGCGAACGCCTGGCCGAGCAGCGTGTCCAGCCGGCAGACGTCGTCGAGGGTCACCTTGGCGGGAGGGAGTACGCGGTCGATGAGCTCCCGTGTCTCGGCGGTGTGCGGGTGCTCCAACGCACCGAGTGGCGTGAGGACGACCTCCTCGCCGTTGACGCTCAGGTCGGCCACCGCGACGTCGATCCCGTCGTACGACGTGCCGGACATGAGGCCGATCACCCGGCTCGCGGACTCCGGTGGAGGCCCGGGGGCGGGCTTCGGCGTGGGCGAGGGTGAGGGCGTTGGCGTGGGTTGTGGGGTGGGCTCGGGTTCGGGCCACGGCGGAGGCCCGGGAGGAGGCTCGGCTCCAGGTGGTGGCGTCGGCTCCTGCCCAGGTCGTCGGGTGGGGGCGGCTGGCTCGGGCCCGGGCGTGGGGGCGGGCGCTGGCCATGGCGTCTGCCCAGGGTCGGGCTCAGGCCATGGCGTCTGCCCAGGCTCGGGCTCAGGCCATGGCGCCTGCCCAGGCTCGGGCTCGGGCCACGGCGGGGACCCTGGACCAGGCTCGGGCCACGGCGGTGTCCCGGATGATGCGGGCAGGCCCGGACGGGGACGAGGCGCGTTCCCTGGCGCGATGCCATCCATGCGGGCCATCCAACCGGGCGAGCCCCCATGAACGCCAACCGGGCGAGGCCCTGGTTCGGCGGTAGTGGTACAGGTCTGCTCCCACCCCTGTCGTGCGTACGCCTCGATGCTCACCATGCGTGGCTGGCAGACGTACGTAGCGTAGGCAGTTATGGCCTGCGCTGGCCGTCGAGGTGCCGGCGAAGGAACGGGATCTGGATCGGCGACAGGACGCCCTCGTCGAGCTCCGCCGGTGGGACGACCCGGCTGGCGAGCTCCCACCCCTCCGTGTCGGTCCAGGCGGCGTCGACGCCAACCGATCGGCTGCGGGCGGTGCCACCGAAGATCAGCTGGACGCCGTCGGGATAGGGGTACGCATAGCCGTCCGGGCGCGGGCCGAGGTGGGCGAGGTGGACGAAGCCGAGGTAAGTGAGCGTCTGCGGATCGAGCTGCCAGGCGGTCTCTTCCGCGATCTCGCGGACGACGGCCTCGGTCATGGTCTCGCCCGACTCGAGTCGACCGCCGGGCAGGACGTGCTGTTCCCGGCGGTTCTCGCAGACGACGATGCCGCCGGGGGCGGTGACGATGCAGCGTACGGACGTCACGAGCTCGTCAGGCACCCGCGCCGTCGTGAGATACGCCGAGAACTCCAACGGAAGCGTCCCGGCGCCCCACACCTCGCGATGCGTTGCGGCAGGCCGGTGCCGGGCGAGGACATCCAGGAGTTCCGGGTGGCGACCAGTTGATCCCTGCGTCATGACGCCCCCTCTACGTCCCCGCGTGTCCGTCCATACCTGCGGTAGCAGAGCTTCGGAAATACGCCCGCGGAGAAGCCGGACGTCGTCCACCATCGCGGAGCTCACCCAGCCGCCGACGACTCCCTCAGGTCGCCTCTGGACCGCCGTCTTCCTCGGCGACATAGGTGCCGCGGCCCGGAACGACGAAAAGAACTCCGTCAGCGACGAGCATGCGAATAGCTCTGTGCACGGTGGTCCGCGCCACACCGTACTCCGAGGCGAGTCGCTCCTCCGCCGGGATCGCTCGGCCCGGAGTCCAGTCACCGCGATCGATCCTCGCGACGATGATCCCGGCCAGCTGCTTATACGGCGTGAGCGGTGCGCCGTGATCGATGGTGGCGTCAGGATCCATTCGATGAACCTACGTATCGCGCCCTGTCGTACTCCCATGCGCTACCGAGCGACCATGAGCGCTACCGGTCGCTACTGGTCTAGACGTACGACTACTGAAGGCGTTACAGTTCGAATCCTCGGCAGGAGGGCGGGCGACCTGGAGGCGGGCCGCCCGCGTTCCTTCGATACGGGGAGGCGATACGAGTGGGCTGGCGAATCTGCCTGTGGCTGGTGTGCGTGACGCTCGGCCTGCTGCTGACGGCGGTGGTCCGATGACCCGCGAACCGATCGACTCGGGACGACTGGACTGGATCTGGAACGGTGAGCTAGGCGAGCAGGGCTACACCGACCTCGACCTGGAGACGACCAGCCGCGTCCTGTCCCGCGTATGTCCGACCTGCGCGGCAGGCGTCGGCGAGTGGTGCCGGACACCGGGCGGCCACGTGCTCGACCACCTCGACCTGCAACACCTCACGCGACGGAGGTTCGAACTGAGCCCGCGCCAGCCGAGGAGCATGCTCAAGCGGCTCGACGGTCTGGCCCGAGTTGTTGGAGGTCTTTCGGCATAGAAGCCGGAAAACCTCCAACAACTCGGGTGGCGGGCGGAAGCCCAGCGGAGACCATCGGCTCCGTCGAGACGTCAGGGCTTGGGGAGCCAGTCGGCGACGAGAGAGCGCTCCTGCTCCAACTCCTCGGTCGTCACGCGCAGCCGCTCCTGGGCCTCCGCGTCGTGTGTCAGGCCCTCGACGACCCGCCACTTCGTGCCGTCGGACGTGACCGGGAAGCTGAACGACAACCCTTCCGGTACGCCGTACTCTCCACGACTCAGCACGGCCATCGACGTCCAGTCGCCGGCCGGCGTACCGCCGTGCAGGGCCTGCACCGAGTGGACGATCGCGTTCGCCGCCGACGCGGCCGAGGACGCACCCCGTGCCGCGATGATCGCCGCACCACGCTTCTGGACCGTCTCGATGAACTCCCCACGCAGCCAGGCGTGGTCGTCGATCACCTCGTGCGCTGGGCGGCCGCCGATCCGGGCGTTGAACGCGTCGGGGTACTGCGTCGCCGAGTGGTTGCCCCAGATCGTGACGTTGCTGACGTCCGCGATCCGCACGCCGGCCTTCTTCGCGAGCTGCGCCTTCGCGCGGTTCTCGTCCAGCCGGGTCATCGCGAACCACCGGTCGTCGGGGATCTCCGGCGCGTGCGCACGCGCGATCAGACAGTTGGTGTTGCAGGGGTTGCCGACGACGAGGATGCGTACGTCGTCGGCGGCCTGTGACGCCAGCGCGGTCCCGATCGGTCCGAAGATGCCGGCGTTGGCCCCGAGCAGGTCGCCGCGCTCCATGCCCTGCTTGCGCGGCATCGCGCCGACCAGCAACGCCCACGACGTACCGTCGAACGCCGTGTCCCGGTACGCCGTCGCCACGATGTCGTGCAGCAGTGGGAACGCCGAGTCGTCGAGTTCCATCGCCACGCCCTCGAGCGCGGGCATGGCCGGCTCGATCTCGAGCAGGCGCAGCACCACCGGAGTCCGTGGCCCGAAGACCTCGCCGGAGGCGATCCGGAAGAGCAGCGGGTAGGCGACGTTGCCGGCCGCTCCGCTGATGGTCACGTGCACAGGGCGTACGACAGAAGCATCGGACATGTCCGTGAGACTAGCCGGCACGTCCTGGCACGAGCGCGAGGGCCCTCCCGGCCGCGCGGCGACGCACCTGATGGTCACGACCCGCGACCGTGAGGCCCAGGTTTCCGGCGAGACCTTTCCGGTAAGGCCACACTTCGGGTGCGACAGCCAAACTCCTGCGTCTTGGCCGGAAACGAAGTCTGCGCCACCCAATGTGCCGTGGCGGGATCTCTCGCCGATGATCAGAATCAGGGCGCGGAAATGAAGCAGCTCTTCAATGTCGTCGCCATTGGCTTGGCTCCGTTGTTCCTTCTCGCTGGAACGCCAGAGGCGCCCGGCACCATCGAGCCGCCGGAGCGCCAGGCCGCCCAGCAGAGGGCCGGCCCAGCAGCGGGCGAACACACCTTCACGGCGAGCTACCACGGTGACGGCTGCGCCCCCTCGGATTCGGATTCCTTCACGGTCGTGGTCACGCACAAGGTCCGAAGCAACCCGCATCCCGAGCCGACGTACGTACTCGCGGGCATCAGGTCGATGGCCAGTGAGCGGCCGGCAGCAGTGCCCGCCCGGAAAAGCGGAAGGCTGGCCGAGATGTTCGGCTACGGCTTCCTGGCCTCGATGGGGGTGGCAGGTGTCCTGCTCGTCGCGGTGCCCGCCTATCGCAGCCGTCGCCGCCGGAACGCCTGACCGGGGAGGCTACTCGGGCTCATGAGGCGTGGCCCCTGCATACGTGTGGAGGGAGCCCGCCAGGGCCCGGACCGCGTCCCGTAGTTCCGCCGGCCGCCTGATCACGAACGGCCAGCCGAGCCCGGCCAGCATCTGGGCCACGCCATCCAGCCGCTCCGCCCGGAGCGTCACGACCACGCCACCAGCCGCGCCGGAGTCGTCCACTGGAGCGTCGCCACCCACACCTGGTCTGGCCACATCGGGCCCGCCCGCCAGTTCGGTGAGGGTGGCCATCGACGGCGGGAGTCGGCGGCGGACCTCCGCGAGCGGTGCCCGCACGACCACCTCCACCTCGTGGGTCCAGGGCACCCGCGCCAGCGACCGGTGGACATGGTCGACGGCGTCGAAGTCGGCCGGCGGCGTAAATCCCTCGGCGCGGACCTCGACGTCCGCGATCCGATCAACCCGGAAGGTACGGATCTCGCCCCGCCGGTGATCGTGGCCCGTGACGTACCACCGGCCACCCTGAACAACCAGGCCGTAGGGGTCGAGGTCGCGGACGCTGCGTTCGCCGGCTCTCGATGCGTACGACATCCGCACCCGGTGTCGCTGGTGCGCGGCGGTGGCGAGCCGCAACACGACAGCCGTCGGCGGGGCGTGACCGGGGCGCGGTGTGAGCCCGAATCCCAGTGTGTCGGGCACCGCGGTGATCTGGTCCCGCAGCGCGTCGGGCAGCACCCTGGTGATCTTCGCCAGCGCGCTCTCGGTGGCGACGGCGCTGGTCGTGGTCGCGACACCGGCCGCCCGCGCCGCGAGCAGCCCGAGCACCACCCCGGTCGCCTCGTCGTCGGTGAACATCAGCGGCGGCAGCTTGTAGCCAGGTCGCAGCCGGTAGCCGCCGTACCTCCCGCGATCGGCCTCCACCGGGATCCCGAGGTCGGCGAGCCGGGTGGCGTACCGCCGGACCGTTCGCGGATCCACGCCCAGCCGCTCGGCCAGGTCGACCCCGGTCAGCCGGTGGTGGGCCTGGAGTAGTTCGAGCAGGGCGAGGATCCGGGTCGTCGGGTGCTGGCTCTCGATCGTGGACACGGAGACAAGAATGCCGTGCAATGCGGGCGGAGTCGGTCCGGATTAACTCCTACGGTACGTACAGACCGTCCGCCAAGGGGCGACAAACCGGAAGGGAAGCCCGACATGGCTACATACGTCCTCGTTGCCGGCAACTGGCTCGGCGGCTGGGCCTGGGCCGACGTGACCCGCCACCTGCGCGCCGCCGGCCACGACGCCCATCCCGTCACGCTGACCGGGGTCGGCGACCGGGTGCATCTGGCGTCGTCCACGGTCGACCTGGACACGCACATCAGCGATGTCGTCCACACGATGGAGTACGAAAACCTGCACGACGTGATCCTGGTCGGGCACAGCTACGGCGGGTTCCCGGTGACCGGCGCGGCCGACAAGGTGCCCGACCGGCTGGCGCGGGTGGTCTACGTCGACAGTGGCCCGCTACCGGACGGGTCGTCACAGCTGGACACGCTCGGGCCCGAGGGACGAGACGCCATCCTCGCGCGGATGGGAGCGGACCCCGACGACGGTTGGCGCGAGCCGCTTCCGACCTGGGCAGCGGTCGAGGCGGACGGCACCGGCGGCGGACTCGACGAGGCCGCGTGGGCGCGGATCGCGGCCCGCGCCACTGCCCAACCACTCGGCGCCAACGCGCAACCGCTCCACCTGGTCGACGACAAGCGCCGGAACGCGATCCCCCACACCCTCATCACCTGCCTGTTCCCGCTGGAACAGGTGCGGGCCATGATCGCGGCGAAGCATCCGTTCTTCGCCGCCTTCACCGCCGACCAGGACTGGTCGTACGCCGAACTGCCGACCGGTCACTGGCCGATGTTCTCCGAACCGGAGCAGCTCGCGCGCATCCTCGACGACCTCAGCGGCCGGTAACCCCAGGAAGCGAGGTGCCGTACCGGTCGCCCACCGGCTCCGGGAGACCGTCGAGCTCCGCCAGCGCGTCGGCCGGCAGCTCGAGGTCGCCGGCCCCGGCGTTGTCCTCGAGGTAGCGCAGCCGCTTGGTCCCCGGGATCGGCACGACATAGCGGCCCTGCGCGACAACCCAGGCCAGCGCCACCTGCGCCGGCGTGGCACCGACGCGTTCGGCGACCGCACGGACACCCGCGACGATCGCCTGGTTGGCCTCTGCCGCGTCGGCCTGGAAGCGCGGCATCTGGCGCCGCATGTCGCCCTCCGGCAGATCCTCCGCCGAGGCGATCGCACCAGTGAGGAACCCTCGCCCCAGCGGCGAGAACGGCAGGAACGCGATGCCCTGCTCCTCGCAGTACGGCACGACATCGGCGAGCTGGCCCCGCGTCCACAACGACAGCTCGGACTGCACACTCGCCACCGGGTGGATCGCCTGCGCCTGTTTGATGTCGTCGACGTCGACCTCGGACAGTCCGATCGCCCGCGCCTTGCCCGCCGCGACGACCTCGGCCATCGCGCCCCAGGTTTCGGCGAGCGGTACGGCCGGGTCGATCCGGTGGAGCTGGTAGAGGTCCACGTGGTCGACACCGAGCCGGGCGAGGCTGCCGTCGATGGCGCCCCTGACGTACTCCGGCCGGCCGTTGCGGTGCATCGCGCGGGCGCCGTCGGTGAGCAACCCCACCTTCGTGGCGAGCACGACCTCGTCGCGGCGACCAGCCAGCCCTCGGCCGACCAGCTGTTCGTTCGAGTAGGGGCCGTAGACGTCGGCGGTGTCGATCAGCGTGACGCCGAGGTCGATGGCCCGGTGGATGACGTCGAGGGAGGTCGCATCGTCGCGACCCGCCTCGTCGTACGCCCAGGACATGCCCATGCAGCCGAGGCCGATCCAACCGACTGGTACGCCGTCTGCGCCAAGAGTGGTTGTCCGCATGTCACCCATCATGGTCGTACGACGGCTCAGGCGAACGACCACCCCGAACCGGCGTGGCCTGGCCAGCGGCGAACGCCGCCGCCAGCAGGCACAGCGCCGCCGGTGAGTAGAACAGCCCGACGCTCAGCCCGGTGATGACGACGCCGGCCAGCGCCAGGACGGCGATCGTCCACAGCACCGGCACGTGAAGCGCCGTGGGAAGAAGGGACGTCGCCACGGCAAGAACAGTCACGACAACCGGCGTGCCCAGGACGACGGCCGTACCGACCACACCGACGCCGAGGTCGACCGTCCCGCCCATGAGCGCCAGCCCTGCCACGACCGTCATGACGACGACGTAGCCGAGGGCGATGATCCGCAGCCACCAGCTCACGCCTCCCGCCCGGCGACGCCACCCGGCCGACCGGCCGAGCAGGGCGAGTACGCCGAACATGACGACAGCGAGGCAGGTCAACACGATCGTCACCACGGGTCGACCTCCGGAGTTCCACGGGCGCGGTCCGCCCGAGCACGTCAGCCGACGTCGGCCGCCAGGTAGTTGCCGTCCTCGTCCACCTCGCCGGCAGCCCAGGCATCGACCCACTCGCTCACCAGATGCAGCAGGAACAGGTGCATCTCCTGCGTACGCGCCGTCGTCATGGACGTAGCCAGCAGCGCCAGGTCCGCGTACTGGACTGCTTCACCACCGTCACCCGCCGCGAACAGGACCGTCGTCGCACCGGCGGTCCGCGCCGCCTCCAGGCCCTTGACGACGTTGACCGAGCGACCGCTGGTGGTGAATCCGACGACCACGTCCCCGGGACCGGCCAGCGCCGTCACCTGGCGGGCGAACACCTCGTCGAACGTGTAGTCGTTGCCGATGCAGGTGACCACCGAGGGATCGACCGTCAGTGCGACAGCGGGCAGTGGCCGACGCTCACGGCGGTAGCGACCGATGAGTTCGGCGACAAGATGCTGTGCGTCGGCCGCACTGCCACCATTGCCGAACGTGTATGCCCGGTTACCACTCTCGAACGCCTGGCACAGCTGCCGGCCGACGTCCTCGACCGAGGGAAGCAGAGCTTCGACAGCTCGAGCGGTCTCCAGATGGTCAGCAACCTGCCGGGCAAGCAGATCACGCATCTCGCACCTTCCACAACGTTTCTGCGGGCAGTGGTGCCCGGCTTCTGGAGGCTATCGCGCAGGGACCCGACCTACCTCCGCGTCCACGTCCAAACGGATCGCCCCGCCCATAACTGGACAGTTTGATCGGTTCAGCTCGTCTCGGTCTCGGTCTCGGTCACGGTCATCGTGTCGGTCACGGCCCACTCGGCTCGCTCGGGTCCTCGAGCAGGTTGGCCGCGACGACCGGCTCGCCCGCGGCCGTGGGGACGAGGAAGGTCCTGATCTCGTGCGGCCCGAAATCCGCCTCGACCGTACGCCCGAGGAAGGGCAGGTCCAGCCGCATCGTTCCCGCCACCCCGGTCGACTCGTACGCCCGCACCACGACGTGGCCGCCGCCCTCCTCGGCACGCTTGACCACGGTGGGGACCACCGGACCGTCGGACACCGCCACGAACGACGCCGTCGGCGGGCGCGTGCCGGCGTGGAACGACTCGTACATCGCGACCGGACGCTGCGCCAGTTCGGCGGCGAGCCGGACAACGCCGGCCGCCCCCCAGTCACCGGCATGCGGCACCAGCAGGTACCGGAACTGTTGGCGACCCTGGTCCTGGAAGCTGTACGGACTGGCCGGGCCGAGCTGGTCGGCGTCGAGCTCCCGCGGCTCGTGCCAGGCATAGACCGGGCTGCGGGCCGCGGTGATGCCGATGTCGCCGGTGCCCTCGGCTGCGTCGGACGTGTCGGGGACCGCGCCGGACGTATCGGGGACCGCGCCGGCGGACGTGTCGGGGACCGCGCCGGCGGACGTGCTCACGTCGTACGCGGACTTCGCGTCGTTGATCACCGTCAGCCCGGCGCGGGAGCCGTCCGGCAGCTCACCGGTGACGTCGACCCACGTCTGCCCGGGTTCCTCGGCGCCGTCGGCGGGGCGTTCGAGATGGCCGTACGGGATCTCGTAGGTCGCGGTCGGCCGGCGCAGCGCGGTGGGAAAGCGCAGCTTGAGGAGCTTCAGGCGTTCGTGCCAGTCAAGGGTGACGCGAACCTCGAGATGGCGGGCGTCCGCTGCGAGGACCAGCTCCTCGACAAGAGTGGAGGCGCCGTACGTGCTCTCGATCCGCACGATCGAGCGGACCGGGCCGTGCTCGACGAGGCGTACCGACCGAGCGGTGAACGGCGTGCCCGGCTTGGCGTAGGACACGACGCGGTGTCCCCAGGTGTCGGTCGGGTCGTCGGTGACGACGGTGTGCGGGCGGTTGACGCCGTGGGCCAGGTCACGCCCGGTGCTCTTGTCGACGAGGCTGCGCAGCCAGCCGGTGGTCGGGTCGACCTCGACGCGAAGGTGCGCGTTTTCCACGACGGTCTGCGAGCCCGGATCGCTGGGACTGGCGGCACTGGGGCTGGCGGCACTGGGACCGGCGGCGCTGGTCGGAGCGTCGCCGGGGCAGATCCGGTAGAGGCGGTACCCGAGCGGCGGCAGGTCGACAGGGAAGACCAGTCGGCGGGGGTTGGACGTGGTGGCGAGCGCCTGGGCGTACTGCACCGGCACCGGACGACCCTCCGCGTCCTCGACGCGCCCGCGTTCACCGCTCAGGCCGAACTCACACTCGACGTACGTACGCACCGCCCACGGGTGCGGGTTGAAGACCATGACCGGCTGGTCGCCCTCCCGGAACCGGACGTCCACGTCGCGCGCCAGGGTCTGCAAGGCGAGGTTGACAGTACGCCGGGCGATCGAGCGGGCCTCGCCGAGCTGGTCGCGGGCATCGTCGTACGCCGGCTCGATCGACGTGCCGGGCAGGATGTCGTGGAACTGGTTGAACAGCACCTGCTTCCAGGCGTGCGTGAGTTCCTCGTGGGGGTAACGCGTGCCGGCGACGTGAGCCGCGACGGTCGCCCACTTCTCGGCCGTCATCAGGGCGTGCTCGGCACTGCGTACCCACGCCTTGATGCCCGAGTGCGCGGCGTAGCAGCCGGCCGCGTGGTGCTGAAGGTCGCCGCGCCAGGTCGGGATCTCGGCACCGGAGTTCTTGACATCCTCGACGTAGGCGGGCGGGCTGGACAGGCGCAGTTCGCCATACGCACCGAGCTCGTCGAGCCGGCGGATGCTGGCGAGGTTGGCCTTGGTCGGCCCGCCACCATGGTTGCCGACGCCGTAGAACACCATCGCCGTGGTGAGGCCGGGCGGCAGTTGGGCGATCGCCTTGTCCGTGTGGTAAGCGATGTCGGCGCGAGGACTGCAGTATTCGTGGGGGATGCGGTAGGCCAGAACCCGCGACCCGTCCGGCGACTCCCACCAGAACGGGTTGCCCGCAAGCTCCGCCTCGTGCGGTCCCGGGCGGAGGAAGCAGTAGGCCTCCATGCCCTGCTGGCGCAGGATCTGCGGGAGGTTGGCGTGGTGGCCGAACGGGTCGGCGTTGAGGCCGACGGTCGCCGCGACGCCGAACTTCTCCCGCAGGTAACGCTGACCGTAGAGCCCTTGTCGTACGAACGACTCGCCGGTCGGCAGGTTGCAGTCGGGCTCGACCCACCAGCCGCCGACGTTGACCCAGCGGCCCTCGGCGACGCGCTTGCGGATCGCCTCGAAGAGGGTGGGATCGCTTTCCTCCACCCAGGCGAGCAGGGCAACCTGGTCGCAGGTGAAGACGAAGCGGGGATGCTCGGCCATCCGGTCGATCGCCGAGGCGAACGTCGCGCGCGCCTCGGCGAAGCCCTCGGGCCACTGCCAGAGCCACACGGGATCGATGTGGGCGTTGCCGATCATGTGCAGGATCCGGTGCGGTGCGGCGGCGGGCCTCGGCATGGACTGGCACTCCTCCTTCATGGCTGCGGATCCCGTCTGCCCGACGGCGTGGCGATCTGGAATCGTTACCACGTTGAAGGTACGGGCGCCTGTCGCTCACAGTCAAACGCTGCAGCAGAGCTCGCGGGGCGGCCTTGCACCCGGGAGAGCCCGCGAATGACCACGCTGAGCACCGCGAATGACCACGCTGGGCACCGCGAATGACCACGCTGGGCAGGTGAATGTCATGGTGACAAGGCGTCGATGCCTGGATTTGGTTCACAGGCATGCTCAGCGTGGTCATTTGCAGCGGCGGCACAGGTCAGCGGGCAACCAGGGCCGGCCGGACGTAGGTCAGGAACTCGTGCGGCTCGACGCGCGGCGGCGGCCGAGCCGGGCGGTGGAGCCGCGCTCGATCAGCGGACAGTCGAGGCGGATGGTACGCGGCCTGCCAGGCTTGCCCATCCGGTTCACCAGCTGACGCGCGGCCCGGGCCCCGACCTCAACCGACGGCTGGCCCACCGTGGTGATGCCGGGCTGGACCATGCTCATCCACGGCGAGTCGTCGAACGCCACGAAGGACAGGTCGTCCGGAATCCGCAGCCCGAGCCGGGTCGCCTGCCGCCACACGATCTCCGCGACCAGGTTGTTGGCCGCGAACACGGCCGTGGGGCGGCGCCGCTTCGACAACAGCTCGGTAACTTCCTTCTCGATGCGTTCGGGATCGAAGCCGCACGACACCACCGCGTCGTCGCCGGCAGGCCGATCCGCCTCGGCCAACGCCTGCAGGTAACCCTTCGCGCGGCCCGCACCCGTCGTCCACCCCAACTCGTCGGCGATCAGGGTGATCCGCCGGTGACCCAGCTTGATCAGGTGCCGGGTGAGGTCACGCGCGGCCGTGACGTTGTCGACGAGGACGGCGTCGCACTCGCCCCGGCAGTACTGCCGGTCGATCTCGACCACCGGTACCCCCTGCCGCACGATGAACCGCGTCGCCGCGGCCGAGACAGGCGTCAGCAGAACTCCCGCCACCCGCATGGCGAGGAACGTCCGCGCCGCGTCCATCTCCTCCAACTCGCTGCCGGCGTCGTCGACCAGGAGGATCGTGTAGCCCTGCGCGCGCAGGACACCGCCGGCCCCTGCCGCGACCTCCGCATAGAACGGATTGCGCAGATCCGACACCAGCAGGCCGACCGTGGGAGTGCGGCGCGCCTTCAGGCTCCGCGCGTTGGCGTCGGGAACATAGCCCAACTCCTCGGCGGCCGCGTCCACCCGGGATTTCACGTCTGGCGCCGCATAGCCACGACCGGTCAGTGCACGCGACGCGGTCGAACGTGACACGCCGGCATGCGCGGCGACATCGGCGAGGGTGATCCGAGCCGGGACATCTGACCCTGCGGTGGTACGCCGCTTCGCGTGGGTCACGCCACCTCCCAACGAGCGAACCGCGACCAGTCGCGGGTCAGGAAACACGCGTCGGGAGTCCCGCGCGCAAGGAATATCAACGGACCGTAGCCAGTGTTCGGCAGGAGCGTCAACAACGCTTCAGTATGGAGTCGGCGCGTCGCCCCTCATATCTGGTCCGCGCTCGACGTGTGCGGTGCCATTACCGGCCCGGAATACACCAGGCGTGACACCCCAGTGCCGGCGGAACGCGGTGGTGAAGTGGCGCACATCGGGATATCCGCACGAACGCGCAATCTCCGTAATCGACGGCGGCCTTTTCGGTACGGCCCGTTCCAGGAGTCGCTGTGCGGCGATCTCCAACCGGAGCCGGACGAGAAATCCGTGGACCGTCGTACCAGTGAACGCACGAAAGACACGGCCGGCGTGGCGCTCGCTCAGATGCACCTGTGCCGCCACATCGCGGACCGCGACCGGCCGGTCATAGTTGTCCTGCAGGTACCGCACCATCGTGCGCGCCACCTGTTCGTCGCGGGCCGGCAACGCCGCCTCGGGACTCGGGATGAGGGTCGGGTCGTCCACGACCGCGCGCGCCGTGTCGATCACCAGCATCCCGGCAAGCCGGTTGACGATTTCACCGAACGCCGGACCCGGCTGGGTCGCCTCGCGGGCAAGGAGTTCGAGTAACGCGGGTACCCGTACGGCGGATTCGGAAAGGACCGGCGTCGCCGGACTCGCGAAGGTTTCGAGCAGCCGGCGTCCGTGATCGGTCATTTCAGAGTCGTGAGCGGTCAACCCGGTGCCGGGACCGGGATCGAGACGGGGACGGGCGTGCCGCTGCGTCGTTCGAACGGGCGCGGGAATGAGGGTGTAGGACCAGAAGTGCAGGCAGAGTGGATCATCCGTACTCGAGATGATCTCGTGGACATCTCCAGGCCGGGCAACGAACAATGTGCCGGAATCGACGGTGTACTCCCGCTCGCCGGTACGGAAGAGCCCGCTTCCGGAGTACGCATAACAGATCTCGAAGAATGAATGCGTATGCAGAAAGTTTCGCCACGGGCGCGGTTCGTAGAAACCCCAGTAGAGGAATTCGGCGCGGTGATCTGCGACATCCACCCCAATTCGTACAGAATGTAGGAATTCGATATCTCCCCCGTCGTACGCCAATACCGGACCGTCCGGCTCCCGGGCCGGCAGGTGCGTCGCGGACCGGTCCGGGACCGGAAGGTCCGGTGTCAGGGAGTTGACGGTGTCGCCAACCGGAACCGCACTCACGGCGAGACTTCGCTCCGACAGGTCGGGTCCACACCGCGGAGGATCATGCCCTGGCCGAGCGAGTTCGTGTGCATGTCCGTGGTCGGCGGGTCCTCGGGATCGCGGTACTGCACGAGCAGCGTCGTCCGCGCCTGGTCGGTCGTGTTCACGCCCGACCCGTGCACCGTGAGGTAGGTGAAGAAGAGGACGTCGCCCGCCTCCGCCTCACAGGGCACCGACTTCTCCAGCGGCCACTCCGAGAACGGCAGGTGGAAACTGCCCTCGGACGCGTGCGCCAGTGGGCCGTTCTTGTGGCTGCCCGGCACCACCCGGACGCAGCCCTTCGCCAGCGGAGCGTCGTCGAAGTGGAAGATCGCGGCACCCATCGAGTGCTTCGCGTGCGGGAAGAACGGGTGGTCCTGGTGCAGCGGGAAGGGCGACCCCTTCTCCGGTGGCTTGATGAACAGCTTCGTGTGGTGGAGCTGCACATTCGGGGTGCCCATCACCGCCGCGGCCACGTCGGTGAACCGCGGATCGATGATCAGCCTGGCGAACGCCGCCGCGTAGAACTGCACGTCGTGGCAGTGCTTGAGCTCCGTCTGGTTGCCCATCGCCAGCTCTCGGGCGCTGCCCCAGGTGGGGTCCGCGTCCCGGTTGAGACGCTTGATCAGGGCGTGGGACTCCTCGCGGTACTGCGCCGCCTCGGCCTTGTCGAGCAGGCCCTTGACGAGGACGAAGCCCTCCTCGGCGTAGGACGCGGCATAGGACGCGAGCTGTGCATCGTCGACCATGGTTCCTCCCGGCTCTCCCACCTCGTCTCGGAGGTGGTGACGTCGTGCTACGTGCCGACGTCCCGACCGTAGGCGCGCACGGCGTTCAGGTCGCTGGGCCTCGACAGACATCCTTGTTGAGGAAACGGACATGGACGAGTGGTACGCCGGAGTCGGTCACCGGCCTACCGGGCACATGTCGGCGCCGGCACTGCCGCGCGGGGCGGTCGCGCGGGGCGGTCGCGCGGGCCTACGGCGCACCTCGGCGCGGGGCGTCGGCGCGGGCGGGCATTCGCATGCTGGGTGACCGCAGCTTGTCCCGGCGCTGCTTGACCGGCGGGTACACGCTCTGCTTGCGTACCGGCCGTGAGCAGGTTGGTCTTCGTCGGATCCGTGAACGCCGACACCATCGCCGTCGTGCCCCGACTCCCCGGTTCGGACGAACGACTCCTCGCCGACGCCGTCATCCATGCCGGAGGAGGAAACTCGGCCACTGCGGCGGTCACGGCGGCGCGGCTGGGCGGTGACGTGGCATTCATCGGGCCGGTTGCCGCGGACGAGCAGGGCGAACGGATCCGGGCCGACCTCGTTCGTGAAGGCGTGGACACCAGCGGACTGGTCCCTGTCCCCGCAGGCACGGGCGGTGCGAGCGTCGTGCTGGTGGACCGGTCGGCGGGTACCCGGGCGATCTGTACGCGGCCGCTCCCGGCATTCGGCATTCCGGACACTCAGCGCTCTGCCCGCGACCTCATCACCGGTGCGCGGTGGGTGCACTGTGATCACATCGGGTGGGCGGCAGTCCGTCCGCTCCTCGACCCTTCCGCGGCGGACGGACCACGGCTGTCTGTCGATGCGGGCAACCCGATCCCCGGGTTCGCACCCTCCGGAGTCGACCTCTACGGGCCGACAGTGGTGTCGCTGCGACGTGCGTACGGCGATCTTCCCGTGCCGGACCTGCTCGCCCGGGCGCTCGACGACGGCGCCCGTTGTGTGGTCGCCACCGATGGTGCGAGGGGTGCCATTGCCGCCGGAGATCCGTACGCCAGCGAACCGGCGAGTGCCAATGGAGATCGCCAGGGTGACACGCGGGACGAGCCGGTGCACGTTCCCGGCTTCACGGTTGACGTGGTGAGCACGCTCGGCGCCGGTGACGTGTTCCACGGCGCTCTCCTGGTCGCTGTCGACCGCGGGCTCGACCTCCCAACCGCCTTGCGGTACGCGAACGGCGTCGCCGCTCTGTCGTGCCGCGCCGTCGACGGACGTTCCGGCGTACCCACCGATGCCGAGGTGACGGCCTGGCTGACTCGGGGCCCAGACTGACCCGAGGCCCAGACTGACCCGAGGCCCAGACTGACTCGGTGCTCGGGCGTACCGATCCGGCGACGCGGAGCGTCAGAGCAGTCACGCAGGAGCTGATGGTTTCCGGGTGCCGGAAGCCATGTTTCGAAAGGGCGTCCGAGTCCGGACAACGGCACCACGGCCGTTCGTTCACCCGCCCTAGGCTCGACCCGCCGACGCACCACGCACGACGCATCCACCGGGACAACCCGAACGCTGACAACGCACCGGGTCTCCAGCGTTCCGAGAGGAGCACCAGCGATGGCCATCGACGCCAGGCTCGCCGCAGATCCGTACAAGCTGACGGCCGACGGGATCAAGGAACCACCCACGGGTTGGGGCGCGAGCCTGCGCTACCTCGGCCCCGGACTCATTGTCAGCGCCTCGATCGTGGGATCGGGTGAGCTCATCGCCACCACGACGCTCGGCGCCCAGGCGGGCTTCGCGCTGCTGTGGATGGTCATCATCTCGACCACTGTCAAGGTCGCCTTGCAGGTCGAGCTGGCGCGCTGGACGATCTCGACCGGCGAGCCTGCGCTGTCGGGCTACAACCGCGTCCCGCCACGGTTCGGCCGGATCGGCTGGATCAACGTCCTGTGGGTCCTGCTCGCCCTGTCGAAGGTGCTGCAGTTGGGTGGCATCGTCGGTGGTGTCGCGGTCGCCTTGAGCATCCTCATGCCGTTCGGCGACCCATTGGGTACGACGTCGCTGGCGATCTGGACCGTGATCATCGTCCTGGGCACGGTCACGCTGCTGTATTCCAATCGCTACAGCCTGATCGAGCGTGGCGCGTTCGTGCTCGTCGTCGTGTTCTCGGTCCTCACCGTGGTGATCGCCTTCGGTCTACCCTTCACGCCATTCGCCTACGACAGCAGCGAGATCCTTGGCGGGTTGGCGTTCCGCATTCCGGCCGGCGCGGTCGGGGCGGCGGTGGCGATGTTCGGCATCACCGGCGTCGGCGCGGACGAGATCACCTTCTACACGTACTGGTGTGTGGAGAAGGGGTACGCCCGCTGGGTTGGCCCCAACGACGGCAGCGAGGCGTGGGTACGCCGGGCCAACGGCTGGATCAAGGTGATGTACAAGGATGCCCTTGTCTCGTGGGTGGTCTACACCTTCTCGACGCTGGCGTTCTTCATCATGGGGGCGGCTGTTCTGCATCCGCAGGGGCTCTCACCCGAGGGCAACGACATGTTGACAACCCTCTCCCGGATGTACACCGACACCCTCGGCGAATGGGCCACCATCGCATTCCTCATCGGCGCGATCGCCGTGCTCGGCTCGACCCTGTGGGCGGCCGTGCCGAGTTGGGCCCGGATGTACACCAACGTCCTCGCGACTCTCGGCGCCCTCGACTGGCGCGAGCCGTTCGCGCGGCAGCGGTGGATCCGGCTGTTCATCGTGGTGCTGCCCATCGTGTGGGGTGCCGCGTACCTTCTGATCAGCTCGCCGGTGATCATGGTGCAGATCGGCGGCGTCATGACCGGCGTCTTCCTGCTCGGCGTGGTCGTCGCGGTGTGGTACCTGCGGAAGGTCGATGTGGACCCACGGCTGTACGGCGGCCGGGCGTTCCACGTGGTCCTGGTCGTCAGCAGCGCCGCGATCGGGCTGCTCGGGCTCTACACGCTGGTCAGCGTGTTCGGCTTCACGATCGAGTAGCTCCGCCGATCGGCCCCAGCTCCCCCGGCGCGGGTGGCGACGGGTTCCCCATTGGATGAGGGGCCCCTGATCCAATGGCGGTTCGCATGAGGGTGCCCCTGATCCAATAGGTTCGTGTGAAGGGTCCCCTCACCCAGGCCAGGCCCGTCGCAAGGGTCCCCTCATCCAAGCGGTGCACCCTCGACGGGGTTCCCTCGTACCAACGAGATGTCCCTCGCCCCGTGCTAAGGTGCGGCCCATGCGCAGACGGAACGCACTCCAGCTTCAGTGGTGGCGCCGCCTCTAGGCGGCAGCCCTCGTTCCGTAACGCAACTGACGATCGAACGATGCGACCGCCCTCACCGGCGGTCGCTTTCTTGTGTCCTACCCAGGAACAACCCACCGGTGCGGGCCCACCTGAAAGGGCGACCACCGTGGACGACACGACCTGCTACCGCACCGCCGGCGGGATCGCCGTGACGCGCACCACCAGCCGCGCCGACCGTATGGACCTGGTCGACCGCGCCGACCCCAACCACCCCGTCGACCCCACCGACCGCGCCGGCCGCGTCGACCGGCCCGACCGGACCGACTACGCCGAGCGCGGCATCCGCGACCAGCTCGAGGAGTTCGCCTCCGGTGTCGAGACGCGGCGGGGCGGGATCCTCAGCTCCGGCATCGACTATCCAGGCCGCTACAGCCGCTGGCATCTTGGTTACGTCGACCCGCCGCTGGAGATCGCGGCGCGCGGTCGCAGGGTCACCGCGACGGCGCTCAACGCGCGGGGTGAGGTCCTGCTGTCCGCTGTCGCGGCCGTGATGAGTCGCACCGGCGAGGTCGTGGCGACGGCGGCGGATCACCTCGAGGTCGAGGTCCCGGCTGCGGCCGGTGACGGGTTCGCTGAGGAGGAGCGCGGCCGGCAACCGACCGTGTTCACGACCCTGCGGGCGATCGTGGCGCTCTTCTCCTACGACGGCGACCACCAGCTCGGGCTCTACGGTGCGTACGGCTACGACCTCGCCCACCAGTTCGAGCCGCTGCGCCTGGTGCACGATCGCGGGGCCGCCGCCCATCGCGACCTGGTGCTGCACCTCCCGGACGAGATCCTCGTCGTCGACCGGAAGCGCGAGACTTCCGTGCGATATGCGTACGACTTCATCGTCGACGGCGTGAGCACGGCCGGCCTGCCCCGGCACACCGAACCGACGCCAGTGGTACGCAGCCAGGAGGTGCCGCCCGCTCCCGTTCCCGGCAGGTACGCGCAGATCGTCCGCGACGCGAAGGAGCGGTTCTTCCGGGGCGACCTGTTCGAGGTGACGCCCAGCCATGTCGTCCACGGACCGTGCGCGTCGCCGGCGGCTTTCTACTCGCGGCTGCGGGAACGGAATCCGGCGCCGTACGAGTTCTTCTTCAACCTGGGCGAGGGTGAGTACCTCGTCGGCGCGTCGCCGGAGATGTACGTCCGCGTGACCGGCTCCCGGGTCGAGACCTGTCCGATCGCGGGGACGATCCGCCGTGGTGCCGACCCGCTGGAGGACGCCGAGCAGATTCGTACGCTGCTCAACTCCACCAAGGACGAGGCCGAGCTCACCATGTGTACCGACGTCGACCGCAACGACAAGTCCCGCGTCTGCGTACCCGGCAGCGTCCGGGTCATCGGCCGTCGCCAGATCGAGCTCTACAGCAGACTGATCCACACGGTCGACCACATCGAGGGGACACTGCGGCCCGGGCTCGATGCGTTCGACGCGTTCCTCACCCACATGTGGGCGGTGACGGTGACGGGCGCGCCGAAGCAGTGGGCGATGCAGTTCATCGAGGACCGCGAGGACGCGCCGCGCCGGTGGTACGGCGGAGCGATCGGCGTCGCCGGCTTCGACGGATCGATGAACACCGGGCTCATGCTGCGGACGGCACACATCTCCAGCGGTGTCGCGTCGGTGCGGGTGGGGGCGACGCTGTTGTACGACTCGGATCCGGAGGAGGAGGAGCGCGAGACCCACCTCAAGGCGCAAGCGCTTCTTGACGCCCTCGCGACGCCGGGTGACGTCGACCGTGGCGCGGCGGAAGCGCCGTCTGGTGGCGCAGGATCTGGTGCCGCAGGATCTGGTGGCGCAGGATCGGGTAGCGCTGGTTCCGGGGGTGTCGCCCCCGCGGCGGTCGAATTCCTTCCTGGTAACGGGATGCGGGTCCTGGTCGTCGATCACCAGGACTCGTTCGTCCACACGCTCGGCGACTACTTCCGGCAGCAGGGTGCCGGCGTGACGACGCTGCGGTACGGGTTCGCCGAGGCGACGCTGGACGAACTCGCGCCGGATCTCGTCGTGCTCTCCCCCGGTCCGGGACGCCCGACCGACTTCGACTGTGCGTCGCTGCTGCGGGCACTGGACGCACGCGGCCTGCCGGCGTTCGGGGTGTGCCTGGGGCTGCAGGCGATGGTGGAGTACGACGGCGGTGCGCTCGACCTGCTGCCCTATCCCGCGCACGGCAAGCCGGCCGAGGTCCACGTGCTGGGTGGCAAACTGCTGGCCGGCATGGGCGCGAGCTTCACGGCCGGGCGGTACCACTCGCTGTTCGCCACACCCGACCAGGTTCGCGCCACGACCGTACGAGGCGGCGCTGGCGGTGGGTTCGCGGTGACGGCGACGACCGCGAACCAGACTGGTTCGGGTGAGACAGCGGCCGTCGCGATGGCGATCGAGGATCCGGTCCGCCGTCGCTGGGCGGTGCAGTTCCACCCGGAGTCGATCCTGACGGCGACCGGCCGCGCGGGTCACCAGGTGGTCGGCAACGTGCTCACGATGTGCCGGAGTCGCGCGACGATCACTGTGATCTGAATGGGGTGCCTTCCCATGATCATGTATGGGGGCCTTCCCATGATCATGCGTTAGAAACTGGGCTGATGAGCCGCACAATGGCCCCGTCTATCCACGCATGATCATGGTCCAGGGGGACGCCGGCGACTGGTGTGCGCGGGCTGGCGTCCCCGGTCCTGTCGCCGCGCCCCCGCCGTCCTGTCGCCGCGCCCCCGCCGGACCCCGCCGTACTGTCGCGCCCTGGGGTGGTGGGCGCTGAACAGAGCCGGCGTGGAAGGCTCGATGCTGTGCCGCCTGACCCGCGTACGTCCCACCCTCAAGGCCACCCGACCGGTAGCGACCACCCGTCCGGCAGCGACGTACCGGCCGAAGCCGTCCATGCCGCGCTCGCGAAGGTTGTCCGAGGAGCGGTGCGCTTCGACGCGGGCAGCCGGGCGATGTGGTCCGCCGATGCGTCCAACTACCGGCACGTGCCGATCGGTGTGGTCCAGCCGTACGACTCCGACGACGTCCTCGCCACCCTCGACGTCTGCCACCGCCTCCGCATCCCCGTACTCCCCCGCGGCGCCGGCACCAGCATCGGCGGGCAGGCGGTCAACACGGCCGTGGTGCTGGACTTCAGCCGGCACCTGAACGCCATAGTCGACATCGACCCCGACACCCGAAAGGCACGCGTCCAGCCCGGCGTCGTCCTCGACGACCTGCGGGCCGCCGCGCGGCCGCATGGGCTGACGTTCGGGCCCGACCCGTCGACGCACAGCCGGTGCACGCTCGGCGGCATGATCGGCAACAACGCCTGCGGGGCCCACTCGGTGGCGTGGGGCAAGACCGTCGACAACGTGGCCACGCTGCGGGTCGCCCTGCTCGACGGTACGCAGCTCACCGTCGGCCCGACCTCGGACGCCGACCTCGCCCGCCTCACCTCTGCCGACGGACGGATCGGGCGGCTCTACCGCGATCTCGTCGCCATCCGCGACCGCCATGGCACCCGGATCGACCAGCTGTACGGAGTAAACCCGGCCGGCCGGCCTCCCAGCCCGACGACACCGACACCGACACCGGCGCTCACTCGGAGGGTGTCCGGGTACAACCTCGACCAACTCCTGCCCGCACACGGATTCGACCTCGCCAAGGCGCTGGTCGGCACCGAGGGTACCTGCGCCACCCTGCTCGATGCCGAGGTCGCGCTCGTGGAGGCACCGCCGGCACGCGCCCTTGCGGTGTTGGGTTTTCCGGACCAGTTCGTGGCCGCCGACAACGTCCTACCACTCCTCGATCTCGCTCCCCTCACGATCGAGAGCGTCGACGCGGCGATCGTCGAGATCGTCCGCAGCCGCAACCCCGCCAACCCGGTGCTCGACACCCTGCCCGCCGGCGGCGCCTGGCTGTACGTCGAGACCGGCGGCGAAACACCCGCACACGCCCGCCAGCAAGCAGAGGCCGTCGCCCGCGTGATGGCAGGCGTCGGCGCGACGAACCTCGTCGTGTCCGATCCCGCGCACATGCGGGCGCTGTGGCGAATCCGGGAAGAGGGCGCCGGAAGCACCACCCGGCTCACCGACGGCGGCGAGGCCTGGCCCGGATGGGAGGACGCGGCGGTGCCGCCGCACCGGCTCGGCAGTTACCTGCGCGGATTCGACGCGTTGATGCGTACGCACGGCAGGCGCGGTATCTACTACGGGCACTTCGGCGACGGGTGCATCCACGTCCGGATCGACTTCGACCTGTTGAGCAAACCCGGCGTCGCGGGGTTCCGGAGGTTCATGGAGGAGGCCGCCGACCTCGTCGTGGAGCACGGCGGGTCGTTGTCGGGCGAACACGGTGACGGCCAGGCGCGCGCCGAACTCCTCGACCGGATGTACCCCGACGACATCCGTACGGCATTCGGAGAGTTCAAGGCCGCATGGGATCCCGACGGACTGATGAACCCGCACCGCATCGTCGATCCTGCGAAGCTCGACGACGATCTGCGGGTCTTCGTGGCGCCGCCGACGGTGCGACCCGCCGAGACGACACTCGCCTTCACCCACGACATCGACGGCTTCTTCGGCGCGACGAGACGCTGCATGGGTGTCGGCAAGTGCCTCGCGTCGCAGGGTGGCGTGATGTGCCCGAGCTACCGGGTCACGCAGGAGGAGAAGCATTCGACCCGGGGCCGGGCGCGGCTGCTGTTCGAGATGGCGAACGGAGAGGTCGTCTCCGACGGTTGGCGATCCGCGGAGGTCCACGACGCGCTGGACCTGTGCCTGTCCTGCAAGGGATGCAAGACCGACTGTCCGGTCGGCGTCGACATGGCGAGCTACAAGGCGGAGTTCCTCTCCCAGCACTACGCTCGGCGCTTGCGTCCACTGTCCCATTACTCCATGGGGTTCCTGCCGCTGTGGCTGCGGATGGCCGCCCCGCTCGCGCGGGTCGCGAACGCGGCCGCCCGGGTGCGGGCACTTGCGGCCGTCGCCAAGAAGGTCGGCGGGATCACACCCGAGCGGGAGATACCGCCCCTCGCGGACAAGACGTTCGTCCGTACGTTCCGGAGGCATCGCGCGGCGGCCGGGGCCCTGCCGGTCGACGCGCCGCGGGTGGTGCTGTGGCCGGACACGTTCACCAATGCGTTCGATCCCCAGATCGGCATGGACGCGGTGGCGGTGCTGGAATCGCTCGGCTACCGCGTCGAGGTGCCGACGAAGCGGGTGTGCTGCGGCCTCACCTGGGTGTCGACCGGCCAACTCGGTGTCGCGAAGCGTGTCCTGCAACAGACGTTGGCGACCCTGCAACCCTGGCTTGACGACGGCGTTCCGGTGGTGGGGTTGGAGCCGAGCTGTACGGCGTTGTTCCGGGGTGAGCTGACCGACCTGCTGCCCGATGACGTGCGAGCGACGCAGTTGCGGCGGCAGACGATGACGTTCGCCGAGCTGCTCGCCCGCCACACCGACGATTTCGTCGTCCGCACGCCGGATCTACATGCGCTCGTCCAGGTGCACTGCCACCAGCATGCAGAACTCGGGTTCGCCGCCGACACCGCCGTGCTCGAAGCCCTGCGGGTGAAGGCGGACGTGCTCGACTCGGGATGCTGCGGACTCGCCGGCAACTTCGGGTTCGAGAAGGGCCACTACGACGTGTCGATGGCCTGTGCCGAACGCGTCCTGCTCCCGGCGGTCCGCAAGGCCGACACCGAGGTTGCCGTGCTGGCGGACGGGTTCAGTTGTCGTACGCAGGTACGCCAGGCCGGCGAACGCGAGCCCGTGCACCTGGCCCAGCTCGCCGCCCGCGCGCTCGGGGTGGGCTCCGCGTCCGGAGGTGAAGGTCAGCGTGCGTGAACCGTTGAGGATCGCGGTCGCCCAGCCGCTGCTGGTGTCGTACGACGTGGCGACGAACGCGGCGAGCCACGCCGCGACGATCCGCACGGCAAGCGCCCGGGTGGTGGCCTTTCCCGAACTCTCGCTGACCGGATACCAGCTGGACGCGCCGCCGATCACGGCCGAGGATGCACGCCTCGGCCCCCTCGTCCAAGGCTGCGCCGAGACCGGTTCGCTCGCCCTGGTTGGCGCCCCGGTGGCGGGCGAGGCTGGGCGGTCGTACCTCGCGATGCTGGCCGTCGACGGCACCGGCGCCTCAGTGGCGTACCGCAAGATGTGGCTGGGCCCAGCAGAAGAGCGCCGGTTCACCCCAGGCAGCAAACCCGCCACGCTCGACGTCGACGGATGGCGGCTCGGCCTCGCGATCTGTAAGGACACGGGCATACCGCAGCACGCGACCGACACCGCCGCCCTCGGAATCGATGCGTACGTCGCCGGCGTCCTGGAGTCGGCCGACCGCGCGGGCATCCTGGCCGAGCGGGCCCACCGGATCGCCCGCCAGCACAGGGTCTGGGTGGCGGTGGCGAGCTTCGCGGGTTCGACCGGTGAGGGCTACTCCCACGCCGCCGGGCGGTCAGGAATCTGGAACGCCGACGGCACGGTAGTCGCGCAGGCGGGCCCCGAACCCGGCGCGATCATCCGCGCCACCCTCACCTCGTGAGCCGTCGGCGCAGCCGACCGTTCTCGGTCAGCGCGGGCGGGGGGCTAGCGGCGGGGCGCCAAGACGCGGGCGTTCGTCGGACGTCGGTACGTGCGGCGGGCTGGCCGCCAACTCCTCCAGCGCCACCTCGATCGCCTTGTCCAGTTGCGGATCCTGGCCACGGGCGAAGTCCTGCGGCGTGATGTCGACCTCGATGTCGGGGTCGGTGCCGTAGTTCTCGACCCGCCAGCCCACGTCGTCGAACGAGAACGAGAACTCCGGCTGGGTCGTGATTGTGCCGTCGGCGAGCCGGTGCTGGGGTGAGATGCCGATCACGCCACCCCAGGTACGCCGGCCGATCAGCGGGCCGAGCTTCCGCAGCTTGAACGCATGGCAGAAGATGTCGCCGTCCGAGCCGGCCGCTTCGTTCGTGAGGGTGACCAGCGGCCCGCGCGGCGACTCGGGCGGATACGGCTCCGGCTCGCCCCAGCGCGGGAAGTCGTAGCCGATCCGGCGGCGGGCCAGCTTCTCCAGCAGCAACGGCGAGACGTGGCCGCCGCCATTGAACCGGACGTCGATCACCAACGCGTCCCGGTCGTACTCCCGCAGGAACGCACGGTGGAACTCCGCGAACCCGCGCGGCCCCATGTCGGGAATGTGGAGGTAGCCGACGCGACCGTCGGTGCGTTCACGGACATAGGAACGGTTGGCCTCCACCCAGTCGCGGTAGCGGCCGGCCTGTTCGGACTGGACCGCCCGCACGCTCACGGTCCGCGGGTCCAACGCACCACCCGCACCAGCCGAGTCAGGAGTAGCAGCCGAGTCAGCCGTCGCCGCATCGGCCGTCGCGGCCGAGCCGGCCCCTGACTCCGAAGCCGCACCGAGGACCGTCAGTTGCACCTCTTCGTCGGCCTGGTTGACCAACGGCTCGCCGGGCACGACGTGGCCCCCGTCCGGCGTACGACCGATCGGTTGGCCGTTGATGGCGAGCACAACATCACCCGCCGCGATGGACACACCTGGCCGGTTCAGCGGCGACGTCGCACCGGTGTTCCATTGGTCACCGCCGACGATCCGGTCGACCTGGTAGTGCCCCGTCTCGGGGTCGAACAGCCAGTCGACCCCGAGGAAACCCTGCTGGTAGTGGGGTCCTGGCCGGTACGCACCACCCAGCTCGTACGCATGGGAGGTCCCGAGCTCACCCTGCAGCTCCCAGATCAGGTCGGACAGCTCGGCCCTGGTGGCGACCCGATCGACGAGCGGCAGGTAGCGGGCGTAGACCTGGTCCCACGCCACACCCGACATGTCCTCGACCCAGAACTGGTCGCGCTGCAGGCGCCAGGTCTCCCGGAACATCTGCCGCCACTCGGCGCCCGGGCGCACCGACACCTTGACCCGTTCGAGGTCGATCCAGCCGGTGCTACGCCGGGCCTCGTCGGCGTCCTCGCCCGGTTTCTCGCCGGCCTTCAGCACCCGCAGCCGCTCGCCGGCGCGGTAGAGGAGGGTGCGCGCGCCCCGGTCGAGCCAGAAGTCGCTGATGCCGTCGACCAGGCGTTCCTTCTTCTGGGTCTCGAAGTCGTAGGAGTCCAGCACCGCCCTGGCCGCCGGGGCGAGGTTGTACCACGGCGCCTCCTGGCTGCCCTCGACCGGCAGGCTGGCGAAGAGGGCCTTGCCGTGGATGCCCGCGATCTTGGTGTAGTGCCCCTCCGGAACCGGAAAGGTCACCACCCGGTCGGGCAGGCCGTCGACGTCGATCTCGACCGGCGTCGGCCGGTCGCCCTCGGCCTCCTCGTCCTCCTTGCGTTCCTCCTCGGCCTTCTTCTGCTTGGCGGCGGCCTCGCTCACCAGCGGCTTCGGCTCGGGTACGAACGGCGAGCCGACATCGCGCCGCAGCGCCACCGCGTAGGGCCGGGTCCCGAGCGGGAACCCGAGCTCGAACTGCAGGGCGTCGTAGACCGGGTTGAAGTCGCGCTGCCCCAGGAAGTAGAGGTACTTGCCGTCGGGGTCGAAGCTCGGTGAGCGGTCGCGCAGCACGGGCCGCGTCGCCGGCCAGGTCTCCCCGGTCTCCACGCGGCACAGGGTGATCGCCTGCGTCTGCGGACTCTCCGGCTTGGCGTAGGCGAGCCACCGGCCGTCAGGAGCCCACGCCAGGTCACCGATCCGGCCGGACCGGCTCGCGTCGAGCCGCCGCGCGCTCGGATCGTCAGCCGCGAGGTCGACGACGAGCAGTTCGCAGCGGTGGTTGGCGACCGCCACCAGGTCGGCGTGCGGCGAGACGGTCATTTCGACGACCCGGCCGATGTCGACCGTGTCGAGCCACCGCGGCGGGGCGCTGCCGTCGGCGGTGAGGACGACCAGGCGTTCCTCCTCGCGGTCATCACTTCCCGCCGCGACCAGCCGCTTGTGGTCGCCGAGCCAGGTCAGCAGGCGGTACCGCACGCCGTCGGGCTCCCCGTGCTGGCGGACCGCACCCTCCCAGTGGGCGAACGAGAACGCCTTGCCGCGGGTGGTGACCGCCAGGTCGCTCCCGTCCGGACCGAGGGAGGCTGAGTCGAGATAGGTCCCGGCCGGAACGAACTGCCGGTTGCGCTGTGTGCGGGACGTCGCCAGCCGCACCGGGATCTGCCGCGGCTCGTCGTCGGCCGGGTCGAGCAGGTAGAGGTCACCCGCCCGGTGATAGACCAGCCGCGCGCCATCGCAGCTGAGGTTCCGCGCGTAGTAGTCGTCGTGATCGGAGTGCCGACGCACGTCCTCGCCGGCCGGAGTGCAGGAGTAGACGTTGCCGATGCCTTCGTGGTCGGACAGGAAGTAGATCCGCTCGCCCACCCAGCACGGGCTGGCCAGGTTGCCGTCCAGGGTGACCAGCCGGCGGAACTCCCCGCTGCCGTCGGCGTCGACCCACAACTCGCCGGCCGTGCCGCCGCGGTAGCGCTTCCAGCGGGCCGGGTCGGCGGTGTTGCGCCCGAGCACGACCCCACCGGTCGGGGCGGACGACATGGACTGGGCCCATCCGTACGGCAGTTCCTCCGACGGGCCGCCGTGCCGGCTCACCGCGCGCAGGCGGGCCTCGTTGACCGGGCGGGTCGCGGTGCTCGCGTAGGCGATCGTGTCGTCGTCGAGCCAGTCCGCCACCGCGCATCGCGGCGCGGCCTCGAACGTCAGCCGCCGCGCGGTGCCGCCGGCGGCAGGCATGACGTAGACCTCGCCGGGTCCTTCCTCCTGGCCGATGAACGCGAGCTGCGACCCGTCGGGTGACAGGCTCGGGCGGGACGCCTCCGCGACTCCGGCGGTCAGCCGCCACGCCCGGCCACCCTCGGCCGGCACGCTCCACAGATCATCGTCGCTGACGAACACCACGACGTCGCCGTTGATGCTCGGAAACCGCAGGTAGCCCGCGTCGTCGATCATGCCGTTCGTTCCCTCCCCAGGCGCGTGGACCTCGAGCCTATCCGCGATCACCGGCGCATCCCACACTCCGGAAGTGTCGCCGGTTGAGCCGCTGGGTACGTCGGAATGAGCGTGTGGCGCGTGCCGTGAGAGCCAGGTGAACATCAGCGTGGATGCCCAGATCACCCTCCGAGTCGATGGCGAGTCCCGGTCGCTGACCGTGGACACCAGGACGACGTTGTTGGACGCCCTCCGCGAACGGCTGGCGGTGACGTCGCCGAAGAAGGGCTGTGACCACGGCCAGTGTGGCGCGTGCACGGTCCTGCTGGACGGACGCAGGGCCCTCACCTGTCTCGCGCTGGCGATCGCCCACGACGGCGCGGAGATCACCACCGCGGCGGGCCTCGCGGACGGTGGCGAGCTGCACGAGATGCAGCAGGCGTTCGTCGACCACGACGGGTTCCAGTGCGGGTACTGCACACCGGGCCAGATCTGTTCGGCGATCGGGATGCTGGACGAGGTGAAGGCCGGTCATCCGAGTCACGTCACGAAATACCTCAACGGCGGCCACATGGAGCTGGTCGACGAGGAGATCCGGGAACGGATGAGCGGCAACCTGTGCCGGTGCGGTGCGTACGTCAACATCGTCGCCGCGATCCGAGAGGTGGCCGCGCAGTGAAGCCGTTCGACTACACGCGGGCGCTCGACGCACCCACCGCCGTCGCGATGGTGTCGGAACGACCCGGGGCGGCGTACCTGGGCGCCGGTACGAACCTCGTCGATCATCTGAAACTCGGCGTCGCCACCCCGAACCTGCTCGTCGATGTGAGCGGGCTCCCCTTCGACCGGATCGTGCCGCGGCCGGACGGCGGTGTCCGGGTGGGCGCGGCGGTGTCCAACACTGACCTGGCCGTGGACCCGATCGTCCGGGCCGGCTATCCGATGCTGTCGCGGGCGCTGCTCGCCGGCGCATCTGCGCAGCTGCGCAACGTGGCGACCACCGGCGGGAACCTGTTGCAACGCACCCGGTGTGTCTACTTCCAGGACGTCACCACTGCGTGTAACAAGCGCGAGCCCGGTACGGGCTGTTCGGCGATCGACGGGTTCCACCGCGACCTCGCCATCCTCGGCGCGTCCGAGCACTGCGTGGCGACGCACCCGTCGGACATGGCCGTCGCTCTGGCGGCACTGGACGCGTCCGTGGTCGTCCTCGGTGTGGACGGCGAACGCAGCATCCCGATGAGAGACTTCCACCGGCTGCCGGGTGACGAGCCGGAGCGGGACACGGTGCTCGCGCACGGCGATCTGATCACGGCCATCGACCTGCCGGACCTCCCGATGGCGGTCCGTTCGACCTACCGCAAGGTACGCGACCGGGCGTCGTACGCCTTCGCCCTGGTGTCCGTCGCGGCGGCGCTCGAAGTCACCGACGGCACTGTCTCCGACGCCCGGATCGCGCTGGGAGGGGTGGCGCACCAGCCGTGGCGTGCGACCCGTGCGGAACAGGCGCTGCAGGGCGCACCCGCTACCGAGGACAGTTTCCGGCAGGCGGCCGACGCCGAACTCGCCGCCGCGCGGCCGCTCCCCGGCAACGCCTTCAAGGTCCCGCTGGCGCGGAACACCATGGTCGCGGTGCTGCGGGACCTCGCGCGTGAGGACTGGGCTTGAGCCGCCCCCGCGGCCCGTGGCGGTCGTTGGCCGACGGACCGGCGAAGGAGACACCGTGACCGACCTGCTCCGGCCGCGCGAGATGGGCCAGCCGCACACCCGGGCCGACGGCGTCGCCAAGGTGACGGGCACCGCGGCCTATGCGTACGAACAGAAGGTCGACAACCCGCTCTACCTCTATCCCGTCCAGGCGACGATCGCCCGCGGCCGGCTCACCGGGATCGACACGGCGGCCGCCGAGGCCTGCGACGGGGTGGCATTCGTCCTCACCCACGAGAACGCGGCACGGCTCGCCTCGAACGACGACCTGGAGTACTGGGTGCTCCAGTCGGGGGACGTCGCCTACCGCGGCCAGTTCATCGGCGCGGTCGTGGCGGAGAGTTTCGAGACCGCACGACACGCGGCGACCCTGGTCCGCGTGGACTACGCCGCCGAGCCGCACGACGTCGTCCTCCGCGCGGACCGCGACGACCTCTACGCGCCCGATCATGTGAACCCGTGGTACCCCACCGACAGCGCCCAGGGTGATGTCGAGGAGGCGTTCGCGGACGCGGCCGTCACGGTCGACCAGACCTACACCACGCCCACCGAGCACCACAACCCGATGGAGCCGCACACGACCGTCGCGGTGTGGGACGACGACGGGCTGACGATGTACGACTCGTCCCAGGGTGTGCACTGGGTCAAGGCCACGATGGTGCCGGTGTTCGGCCTCGACGCCGACACCCTGCGGGTCGTCTCGCCGTACGTCGGCGGCGGCTTCGGGTCCAAGGGCATGCCGCACGCCCACAACGTGCTCGCCGGGCTGGCCGCCCGCATGGCCGCCGGCCGACCGGTGAAGTTCACGCTGACCCGGCAGCAGATGTTCGGTCCGGCCGGGCACCGTACGCCGACCATCCAGCACATCCGGCTCGGTGCCGGCGCCGACGGACGCCTCACCGCGATCGCCCACGAGGCGGTCGAGCATACGGCGAGGTTCAAGGAGTTCGCGGAGCAGACGGCCGTCGCGACCCGGCTGATGTACGCGGCGCCGAACCGGCGGACCACGCACCGGCTGGCGCGCCTCGACGTTCCGGTGCCGACCTGGATGCGGGCACCCGGCGAGACGCCCGGCATGTTCGCGCTCGAGGTGGCGATGGACGAGCTCGCGGTCGCCTGCGGCCTCGACCCGATCGAGCTGCGGGTCCGCAACGATCCCGAGCGCGACCCGGAGTCCGGGCTGCCCTGGTCGAGCCGTGGTCTGGTCGCCTGCCTGCGCGAGGGCGCCCGACGCTTCGGGTGGGAGTCGCGCGACCCCACACCGGGCGTACGCCTGCGCGACGGCTGGCTCGTCGGCACCGGCGTCGCCAGCTCCACCTACCCTGCCGGGCGCCTGCCCGGCTCGGCCGCCTCGATCCGTTCCGGCGGCGACGGGCGGTACGAGGTGTCGATCGGGGCCGCGGACATCGGTACCGGGACCTGGACGACCCTGGCGCAGATCGCCGCGGACGCTCTCGACGTACCCCTCTCCGCGATCGAGCTTCGCATCGGTGACACGGCCCTCCCCTCCGCCTCGGTCGCGGGCGGATCCACCGGGATGGCGAGCTGGGGTTCGACGGTCGTCGCGGCGGCACGTGCGTTCCGGGAACGACACGGGGTGGACGCGCCCGCCGGGGCGGAGGTCACCGCCGGCATGCCGGACAATCCGCATGAGGAGAACTTCGCGATGCATGCGTTCGGGGCGCAGTTCGCGGAGGTCCGCGTCAAAGCCGACACCGGCGAAGTCCGGGTGCCACGCATGCTCGGAGTCTTCGCCGCCGGCCGGATCATCAACCCCACCACCGCGAGGTCGCAGTTCATCGGCGGCATGACCATGGGCCTGTCCATGGCCCTGTTCGAAGAAGCCGTCGTAGACCCCCGCTTCGGCCACGTCGTCAACCACGACTTCGCCAGCTACCACATCGCCGCCCACGCCGACATCGCCGACATCGACGCCACCTGGATCGACGAGGACGACCCCTACGTCAATGTCCTGGGCTCCAAGGGCATCGGCGAGATCGGCATCGTCGGAGCGGCCGCCGCCATCGCCAACGCCACCCACCACGCCACCGGAACCCGGATCCGCGACCTGCCGATCACGCTCGACAAGCTGCTCAGGTGACGCGGCGTGCGCCACTCGGCGTTCAGTCCGTACGGATGAACTGGGCCATCTTCTGGCCTCGCCGGTGACTCCAGTCGCCGACGTAGACGAACGTCCAGGGGCCTACGCCGGCTACCCATTCCAAGTCCGCCTGGGTGTAGTGGAACGGGTCACGATGGGAATAGGTCCAGCCCTTCCGGTCCGGCCGGCGCTGCCGCTCGTCGAGCGGTAAGGCGTCAGCGGCCTCGAAGAACGTCGTGAAGTAGCTCGCGCCCGGCTTGGTCACCTTCGCCAGCTGGTGAAGACACAGCCGAAGGTGGTTCAGCGGCAGGTGGCTCCACACCGACACCGACAGCATGAAGTCGAAGGTGACGCCGAAGTCGTCGCAGGCGAACATGTCGGTCTGCCGCAGATTGGTCGCCGGCATCCGGTCGGTCAGTCCCGCCCTGGGGACCTCGTGTTCGATGCCTGCCTTGAGCAAACTCTGGTTGAGGTCGATGCCGTAGTAGTGCCCGGGTTCGAGGTAGCGGATGAAATGGAGACCGCCCCGCAGCGCGCCGCAACCGACGTCCAGCAACCGGTGATCGGGCCGCAACCCCTGGGAGACAAGGAAGTCGAACTGGAGCTTCCCGACCTCCTGCCAGTAGGCGCCGACGCGCTTGCGATGCAGGCCGGCCTCGATCTCGTCGTCGCTCAGCTGCTTCGCGTAGTTGTTGAACGACCTGACCCGGGACGCCGGCGAGCGGAGCTTCGGATACCACCGCCGGGGGTTGTTCTTGCCGGACCTGCTTTCCTTGTCCATCGACGCGCCACCCAGATTGGCCGACTTGTCCCACTTGTTCCAGAGCATGGTTCTCCAACGGAGCCGAGTCCCGTGGCAGGCACGTCGTCACGACGTCGAACACGGCACCGTAGGCTCCGCCCCAGAGAGTGTCAATGTGGCGATGGGCTCCCCTCACTGTCGTTCACTGTCGGCCGCACTGTCGTTCATTGTCGGCCGCACTGTCGGCCCTACTGACGGCCCTCATATCGGAGCGGCGCTCGGCTCGGTCCCGCGCTCCTGAGCGTGATCACGAAAGTTCTGCTCCGGATGCGATCATCGACCGATGCGAGACCTGAGCGCGCTGCCCAAGGCCCACCTGCACCTTCACCTCGACGGCGCCCTGCGGCTGTCGACCTACCGCGAGCTCGCGGCAGCGGCCGGGCTTCCTGCTCCACTGCCGACGTCGTACGGCAGCTTCGCCGATTTCGGCGAGACGATCATGGCCGCGGCCCGGTCGATGCGCACCCGGGACGAGGTGGGTCGGGTCGTCCGGGAGATCGTCGAGGACGCCGCAGCGGCCGGCGCCCGCTGGGTCGAGGTGTCGATGTGGCCGGGGCTGTTCGGCGGCCGGATCGGTACGCACGACGAGGCGATCGCGGTGGTCGTCGAGGCGGGCCGGGCGGCCGCGGCGGCGGCAGGCACCGGATTCGGGCTGGTCGTCGCCGCCAATCGGGACCGGGGGCCCGCGGAAGCGGTCGAGGTGGCCCGGTTGGCGGCCACTCGCGCGGGCGGTGGCGTCGTGGGCTTCGGCCTGGACGGCGACGAGACCGCCGCGCCGCCGGCCGACTTCGTGGACGCGTTCGGCATCGCCCGGGCGGCCGGGCTGCTCGCGGTGCCGCACGCCGGTGAGCTGAGCGGGCCGTCGAGCATCCGCGACGCCCTCGACCTGCTCGGAGCGGACCGACTGATGCACGGCGTGCGCGCCGTGGAGGATCCCGCGCTCGTGTCCCGGCTCGCCGAGGGGCCGACCAGCCTCGACGTGTGCCCGACGAGCAACGTCATGCTCTCCGTCGTACCATCCCTGTCCGACCATCCGCTGCCCCGCCTGCTCGACGCGGGGGTGGCGTGCAGCGTGAACGCCGACGACCCGTTGCTGTTCGACACCGACCTGCTCAGAGAGTACGAACGGTGCCGCGACGAGCTGAAGCTCACCGACGACCAGCTCGCCGCCGTCGCGCGGACCTCCGTCCTCGCCTCCGCCGCGCCCGCGCAGGTCAAGGAACAGGCGTCCGCGGGTATCGACGCCTGGCTCGCCAGCTGACCGGCTCCGTGGAGTTCGCCAGCTGACGGGCCCTGCGGGCCACGTCAGCGGACGCGCGTCTCCGCGCGCTACGCCAGCTGGGCGCGTCCCCGCGGGCTACGCAAGCTGCGCGCGGAGCCAGGCGAAGGCCGACTCCTGCATCGCCACGTCGAACTTGTGCGGCCCGTCGTAGAACTCGCCGACGTACGCCTCGGGCGCGCAAGCCTGCCGGTAGTGCTCCGCGATCGCCGCGTCGGCGGCCTTCATCCCGTCGAGGGTGAAGAGCTGGTCGTCCCGGTCGTACTGAACCAGCAGCGGAGCGGGCGCCCGGCTCGCCGCGAGGTCCGGCCAGTCGCACAGTCGGGCCAGGCCGGGCGGGAAGAACATCCACGTGTGGTTGTCGACCAGCCGGTCCAGCAAGGCGGCGTGCGTACTCATCATGCCGACGACCACGGCGGCACCGATGTCGTCGCAGGTCGCCTGGAGCAGCGCCGACCGGCATCCGCCGCCGGACAGGCCGACACACCCGACGCTCTCCCCGGCGACGTCTGGCCGGGACCGGAGATAGGCGACTGCCACCCGGTCTTCGTACGCCACGACGCCGGCCAGCGTGGTTCCCAGGACGCTGCAGTACTTCGCCACCAGGTCCTCGTGCAGCCGGGCACTGCGTTCGTACGCCTCTTCCGGACCGTCACCCGCCGCGGCCGCCGACTGCGCGCCCAGCAGGCGGATGCGTTCGGGCATCGTCTCCAACGGAAACCGCCGGCTACTCCAACAGAAGGCATCGGGCACGACGACGACGAAACCCTCGCGCGCCAGTGCGTTCGCGTACGCGCGCCCGCCGTAGGCCTGGTCCCGCATCCGCGCGACCGTCTCGGCGACGGACCCGTCGGGACCGTCGGCGATCTTCTCCTTGCCGTACGCCTTGACGCCATCGTGACTGTGCAGCGCGACAACGCCGGGCAGCGGCCCCGTGGCGCCGCCCGGTCTGAGCACCCATGCCTGCGTCCGCGGGCCGTAGCCCACCGACCACGAGACCTCCTCGACGGCAACTCCGTCGCGGGACCAGGTGCGATCGGTGCGTACGTCGGCCGGGACCGCCGGCAGCGCACCGAAGCCGAGGACGTCGCCGATCGCGTTCCGGAGATCCGGGCCAGGCTTGACGGGCGGGCGCTCCCCCTGGTGCCGGGCGGCCGCGTGGACGAGATCGGTGTACGCGCCAAGGTGCTCCACGCGAAGACTCCTTCCGTACGACCGGTCAGGACAGTTCTGAGCGGCCGGTCAGGACAGCGGGCGGTAGAGGTCGGCCTGGAAGCGGTACGCATCGCCGCGGTAGGTCGTCCGGCTGGTCAGCACCGGCACCTCGGCCGCGTCGTAGGTGGTCTCCTGCCCGACGAGCACCGGACTGCCTTCGTCGATGTCGAGCAGGTGGGCGGCCTCGCGATCCGCCGCAGCGGCCTGCACGGCGTAGGAGCTGCGCGCCACGACCACACCGCACAGGTCGGCGAGCGCGTCGTAGAGCGAACGGTCCTCCAGGTCTGCGTCGACCAGCGCTTCGGCGCGGGTGGCGACCAGGACCGTGGTGTCGAGGCAGACGGGTACGGCGTCCATGCCGCGGACCCGCCGCACCTCGAGGACCCGGGACGACGGGGTGATCCGGAGACGTTCCGCCTCCTCGAACGTCGCCGGGCGTACCTCCTGGGCGAGGATGTGCGAGCTTGGCTCGAGTCCCCGGGCGCGCGCCATCTCGCTGAAGCTCTGCAGGATGCTGGGTGGCTCGCCGACGACCCGGCGCGCCACGAACCACCCGCGCTGGGACGCCCGCGTCAGCTGGCCTTCGGCGGCGAGGCGGCCGAGTGCCTGGCGCAATGTCGTACGACTGACACCGAGCCGCGCGGCGAGGTCCCGCTCGCCTGGGAGGCGGGAGCCCTCCGGATAGATGCCGCGGCGGAGGCCGTCGGCCAGTTCGGTGTAGGCGAGCTGCGCGGCTGGCCCCGGCACCTGTGCCATGTCGGAGTCCAGCGGGGCAGGCGGGTCGAGGGCGGGGTCGGGCATCGCGGCGCGCCCCGCGCCGGTCCCGGTCCCCACCTGGGTACTCACAGCGTGGACGGTACCAAGCCGGCGCCCGCTCACGTCCACGTCAGCATCCGTGCTCAGGTCCGGACGAACGCCGGCGGCGGCATGGACGCCCGCAGCCGGGCGATGACCTCCGCGGTCACCTCCACGCCGGCCTCGGCCAGCGCGTCGAGGGCGGCGCCCGCGACGGGCGGCAGGGTCGCGAGCCGTGGTCGGGCACTGGCGAAGCGTTCGGGCAGGGCGGCCAACACGGCGGCCCGCACCGGTGACCCGTCGGCATCGATCACCGAGCCGGCGAGGACGACCGGCACCTCCTCGCTCGCGACGTCGAAACCGACTCTCGCCGCCGTCACCCGTGCATAGTCGGCCAGGTGCTCCCCGTGTTCGCGCAGGATCCGCAGGGCCTCAGCGTCGCCGTCCGCCGCCGCCCCCGCCATCTCCCGGGCGGCGGTGTGCCACGGCCGCGACGGCCGGCCGCCCCGGCGGGTGAACTGGTGCAGCATCTCCTCGGCGTCGGCGTACCCGAAATAGGCCAACAGCCGCTTCGTCAGCGCCGTCTTCGGCCCGAGACCCAGCTCAGCCCGGTAGACCGCCCGCAGCGCGCCGGCCACCAGTCCCGACGCACCGTGGGCGTCCTGGATCCAGAAGCTCATGCTCCACTCGGCACCGCCCCGCCCACGTCCCGCCACCGCCGAGCCGGTGCCGCCGATCACCGCCACGCCGATCCCGCTCGGTTCGCCGCAGCGGATCGCCGCGAACCCGTCGTTCGAGATCGAACACCGGTCGTACGCCCGCAACGCCGCGACGTCCGGCAACTCCGCCGCCAGCGCGTCGACCCAGAACGCATGGTCCTCCGGCCAGTCGACGCCTGCCAACCGGAAGGCCGCGCCACCGATGCCGTCCGGTTGCGCGCCTGTCAAGGCCTCCTTGACGGCGGCGATCACGGCCTCGACCGCGGCGCGCTCGGAGGGCGCGCCGTAGATGTCGCCGTTGCCGGACCGCCCGTTGCCCACGACCTCCCCGGCCGCGGTGCAGAGCAGGGCCACGGTCTTGCTGTTGCCGGCGTCGACGCCGAGGTAGAGCGGGGTCATCAGGCCAGCACCTTAGACGAACGGCGGGGGGTGTCTGGTGGGATCACGGCTCCCTAGGCCTGCAGTCGGGCCGGCAGGTGGGCGGCGTGGGCGGCGGCCATCTCGGCGTACAGCTCCTCGGCGACGGGCAGCGTCGGCACCAACGGATGGGCGGCCAGCGCACGGACCCCGTCTGCCGCGGACCCCTCCCAACCGGCCTTCGCCGCGAGCACCTGGTGCTCGGCCAGCGCCTGCACGAGCCCGCGCACGGCATGCGGCAGCGGCTTCTGCGGCAGCGGCGTGAACCCGCTCGCGTCCACCTTCGTCGACACCTCGACCACCACGTCGTCGTCGAATCCGGGCAGCGCCCCACCGGCGTTCGGCAGGTTGACCGGCAGCACCTCGCCGGTGTCGTTGTAGAAGGCGTTCATCGCGTCGATCGCGAGCTCCAGTTCGTGAATGCCGCCGCGGGACCGCCGCGGGTCGAGCACGGGCGCGTCGGACTTCGCCTGCTCGGTGTAGTGCGCCCAGTAGCCCGGGACCTCGGCCATGATGTCCTCGGCTCGGGTGGTCGCCTTGCCGCGCAGGTGCCGCAGAACCTCGTCACGGAAGTAGTAGTTGAGGAAGTAGTACGACGGAACCGACTCCATCGCCAGCGCGAGCCGGATCAGCTGGTGGGACCCCTCCGACATGCTCGGGTCGTCGCGGCGCCCGTCGTACGCCTCGCGCAGGACGGCGATGAAGTCCTGCCCGTCGTAGGTGTGGGTGGTGCTCCAACAGTTGTGGTTGATGCCGACCATCGTCGCCTGCAGCTTGTCGGGATCGAGACCGGCGGCCTCCGCGACCCCGCGCGGGAAGATGATCGGCCCCTCGCACAGCGAGACGATCGGGATGTCGGTGTAGCTCGTCATTGCCTGCGCCACGATGTTGACCGGGTTGGTGTAGTTGAAGATCCGGGCGTTCGGCGCGACCGCCGCGAGGTCGTCCGCCACCGCCTGCATGACCGCGATCGAACGCAGGGCCATGAAGAACCCGCCCGGACCCTGCGTCTCCTGGCCGATCACGCCGTGCTTGAGCGGGATGCGTTCGTCGAGGGCGCGGGCCTCGAAACCACCGGGCCGGAAGCTGGACAACACGGCGTCGACGTCGCGCAACCCTTCCCTGCGGTTCGTCGTCGCGGTGATTGTGAGGTCGAGGCCGGCATGCTTCGCCATGCGTACGGCCAGTTCCTTGATCAGGGCGAGGCGTTCGGCATCGAGGTCGATGAGCACGACCTCGGATCCGTCGAACTCCGCGCCGTGATGGACGAACGACGCCATCGTGCCGGCCGCACGCGTCGAACCTCCGCCGAGGTAGGCGAGCTTGATCCGGGCCATGACTTCTCCTTCGCCTGCGTACGGAACGATCTTCGAAAGCGGTGGACTGTCTTCGAGAGCGGTGGACTGTCTTCGAGAGCGGTGGACTGGGGGCGGGTTCTGCGGCCAGAGGCTGGTCAGAACCTCGTGGCGTGTGGTGGACCGGACTGGGCGGCCTTGTCGACGTACAGCGCGGGCTTCTGGCACTCGGTGATCACGGTGGCCGGCCAGTCGGGGTCGTACCGATCGGCGGTGGTGAGCCTCGCGGCGGCCTCGGACTTGTCGGTGCCGTGGACGAGCATGACGGCACTCTTCGAATGGCGCCGGATCGTGTCGATGCCCACCGTGACGCCGTGTTCGGGGACCCGGTCGAGCGAGCGGAGGTGCGGGAACGTCACGAGGTTGTCCCGGCGCGTGCTGTCCGCGAGGGTGACGACCCGGCTGACCGAGCCGGCTGGCGTACCCGGCGGGTTGAACGCCACGTGCCCGTCCGTCGCACCGGTGGCGAGGATGAAGAGGTCGATCCCGCCGACGGCCGCGAGCTTCTGGTCGTAGTCCTCCGGGTCGGCGGGATCGGGCATCCACAGCTGGTCGGCGGGGATGGCCCGGCCGGGACCGGCGGCGGTCGAGAGCGGTTCGGCGATGACCTCGCGGCCGAACCGGCGACAGCTGTGCGGCAGGTCGTCCGGGACGTGGGCGAAGCCGGCGCGCTGCGTCGATACGGGCTCGACGTAGTCGTCCATCATCGCGATCACGAGCCCGGACACGTCAAGCTGGCGCTGGCGGACCAGGCCGGCGAGAGCGGTGTAGGTCGTCATCGGGCTCCTCCCGCCGGGGCAGCCGAGGACGTAACGCCGACCGGCCCTCGTCGCCGCCTCGAGCCCGTCGGCGATCCTGACCGCCAGCGCCTCGCCGAGTGCGGACGGGTCGGCGAACACGGTGGGATGTACGCGCACGCGGGTGGGCTCCTTCGTCGTGTTCACCGTCGCCGGCTGGACCACCTGGACCTTGTAGACGTTATCTGGTCTAACTGGTACGCCTCAAGAGGAGTTTTCGACATCCGGACCGCCCACCGAGGCTCGATGCGTGCGCGACAATGAAGGAGTGCGGCTCCTTCTGAACGTGATCTGGTTGATCTTCGGCGGCTTGTGGCTCGCCCTCGGCTACGCCGTGGCCGGGGTGGTCCTGTGCCTGCTGATCATCACGATCCCCTTCGGTGTCGCGTCGTTCCGGATGGCCAACTTCGCGTTCTGGCCGTTCGGGCGGCGCCTGGTCGACCGACGCGACGCGGGCGCGCCGTCCCTGCTGGGCAACGTGATCTGGGTCGTTCTCGCCGGGTGGTGGCTCGCGCTCGCCCACATCGTTACCGGCATCGCACAGTGCCTCACGATCATCGGGATCCCGCTCGGACTGGCCAACTTCAAACTGGTGCCGGTCTCGCTGTTCCCGCTGGGCAAGGAGATCGTCGACGCCGACGACCCGCTCGCCTTCGTCGCCCGCTGAGCTCCCGACTCCGGTGACTTCGAAGCCGACTGCTCTGAAGGTGCGACGCCGCCCGCCAGCTCCTTGCAAATGACCACGCTGAGCATGCCCCAACACCCCGGGCAGGGCATCGACGCCTCGGCGAGGAGCACTTGCCTGGCCGGCCAGGCAAGTAACCTGCACGGCCAGGGTTGTGAGCGGGAGCCTGTTCGACGACCAGGGTGATGAGCCAGATCGACCGGGACCGACCCGGGGCAACCAGGCAGACCGACCCTGGGCAACCTGGCAGACCGACCGGGCCGATCGACTGACCAACCAAACATGCCGCCCAACCAGACAGACCGCCCGAGGAAGCCGAGCGCAAAAGCCCACGCTAGCTAGGCCTGTGGACTTTGCCGAGGCGTCCATGCCTGGTCCAGGTAACACAGGCATGCTCAGCGTGGTCATTCGCGGCCCCGGGCGACCTACCGGATGAGCAAGGTGACGATCTGACGCTGGCCGTAGACCGTGAACCCCAGTCGCCGCAGGATCGGCGCCGACGTACCCACGTTGGCGTGGACGAGCGCCAGGGTCACGCCGCGCGCCACGGCGTCGCGCAGCCGCGCGGCAACCAGCGCGCGATAGGCACCGTTGCCCCGCAACGCCGGTAGGACGCCGGCACCCCACAGCCGGGCCACGGGACCGGCGAGGGTGTAGCCGCCACTTCCGGCAGGCTCATCGGCATGTCGGGCGAGGAAGAGTCCGGGCTCGTCGCCGAGATTGTCGTACTGCTTGTCGATCTCGGCGTCCGTCGGCTCGTCACCACCCCAGACCATCGCCCCCACCCGCATGGCGGCGCCCGTGTCCTCGCGGGTGGCGACCGGCCCCGCGGTCACGCCCTCCGGCACCGGAATGGTCGGCAGGCCGGTGGTGAGGTCGTACGCACAGACGTCCAGCGTCACGGTCACCTCACCGCCCAGTGCCTGAAGGACGTCGAGCAGGTTCGCGGGCCGCGGGTCGGGGCCGACCCCCCACATCACCCGGTCGGCGCCGTGGCGGCGGGCCAGGTCGGCGACCTTCATGATCAGCCGGCGAGTGGCGTCCTCGGTGTCCGGCGTACTGTCGGCGCCGGCACCTTCGGGAGCGAGTTCCGCAGCCGTTCCGGTGCCCGCGCCCTGGCTGGCGGCAGGGTCGGGGTCAGCGGCAGGGTCGGGGTCAGCGGCAGGGTCGGGGTCAGCGGCAGGGTCGGGGTCAGCGGCAGGGTCGGGGTCAGCGGCAGGGTCGGGGTCAGCGGCAGGGTCGGGGTCAGCGGCAGGGTCGGGGTCGGGGTCGGCGCGGATGAGGGTCGCGGCTCCTGCATTGACATACAGGTGGATCTGGTCCGTCTCCACCTCCGTCGCGCCCGGCGGTATCCAGTGCCACTTCGCCGACTCGGCGAGAATCCGGTCCGCATCCCACGTCGTCACCCTCGACACCTCACCTCTCGTGCGCGCGGAATTGGCCTGGCCGGCCAGGGTCGTTCGACGATAGAACATCAGGATGCGACCGAAGTACGGAGAAGTGCTGCACTTTTCCGAGGATCCCGCGATCACGAGGTTCGTCCCCCACGTCGCGCCCACCTCCAGCCAGGAGGAGGCGTACGTATGGGCGGTCGACGCCGGGCGCGCACAGGACTACTGGTTCCCTCGCGACTGCCCGCGGGCGATGGCATGGGTCGGTCCGAACACGACGGCGGCGGACCGTGACCGGATCATCGGGGCGGGATGCGGGGCCCGGGTGCACGCGATCGAGTACGGCTGGCTCGAGCGAATTCAGAGCGTCGCGTTGTACGCCTACCGCCTGCCCGCCGCACCGTTCGCCCCCATTGGCGGGGCGGAGCCACACGCGGTCGTCGCCACGGAGCCGGTCGAGCCGCTGGGCCCGCCGGAGCCGGTGCGGGATCTCCTGTCCCTCCACCAGGCGGCCGGGATCCAGCTCCGGCTGCTCGACAACCTCTGGGAGTTCTGGGACGAGGTGATCGCCAGCACCCTGAGCTTCAGCGGCATCCGGCTGCGCAACGCCAAACCACGGCGCGGATCAGCCGAGACCTCCCCCGCCGCCGAGACCCCTCCTGCCGCCGACGCCTCCGCCACCTCCGAGGCCTTCCCCACGTAGGCGCGACTTGCCGAGCTTTGGGTCGGCTGTGAAGTGCATGGTCCTGTCCCGGCGGTAGCGTGGACAGCGGGATCACTGTGGCGACCACTCGTCCACGTCGTCGCGCGATTGCCGCCGTCACTGCAAAAGGGGGGACGCCAGATGTTCAAGGACGCCAGGGCATTCAGCGGGTTTGCGGTCAACGACATCCCGGCCGCCAAGAAGTTCTACGGCGACACGCTCGGGCTGGACGTGTCCGAGGAGCACGGGATGCTCACATTGCACATCGCGGGTGGAGCCGAGATCTTCGTCTATCCGAAACGCGACCACACGCCGGCGACGTTCACCATCCTCAACTTCCCGGTCGACGACATCGACGTCGCCGTCGACGAACTCAGGCGGCGTGGCGTCGAGTTCGAACGGTACGAGCGAATCAAGACCGACGAGAAGGGCGTCATGCGCGGCCACGGGCCGGATATCGCATGGTTCAAGGACCCGGCCGGCAACGTCCTGTCCGTTCTCCAGGAGAAGTGACGCCGACGCAATCCGCGAGTTTTATCCCTGGGCCATGTCGACAAAACGTTGGTAGTGACCCTGAAATGCGACGGTGAGGTTGGCTGTCGGCCCGTTACGGTGTTTGGCGACGATGAAGTCCGCCTCACCCGGCCGCGACGACTCCCTTTCGTACGCATCCTCGCGATGCAGGAGAATCACCATATCGGCATCCTGCTCGATGCTGTTATGGACGGCAATTCCTTCGGCGACGAAGTTGTGCGTGCCCAACACCGTCGCGTCATAGACATCCTGCTCGCCCAGCGATTCGACGGAGGTCACCGAATCCCAATAGACGTCATTGGTCGCCAATGTCTCCAGGTCAGCACTGTCGAGGACGCTAGCGATCCGGCCCAGCCGGCTTCGACTCGGTGCATGCTTCCAGAGCGTTGATCCGCAGAACTGTGTTCCCATGGCTGCGGCGAACTGCCGGTGAGTCAGTTGCTTCTCGGTGAGAACTGCCCGAACGCGTTCCCATACCTCGCGAGGCACGGTGTCGAGATTGGGATTGCCTGTCACCGCCCGGAGGCCTGGAAGTATCTCCTCCGCCACGAGACCTCGGGCCCCATGCACTCTCACGTCCTCGAGGAACCGGACCTGGTTCTCCGCTCCGACGACGTGCACATGGTACGAGTCCCGATATCCCGACTTCTTCACCGCCTTCACCCGAGTGAACACGTTGAACCGCAGCAGGAGACGGGCAACGTCGTCGGCCAGGCGCCGACTCGTCGAGGCGTAGTAGACACGTACGTTCCCTCGGCGGTCCCGGTGGACGCAGCCGTCGGTGGCCCAGAGGTGCCGGAGGAAGAGCGCGACCTGCGTCTTCGGGAGGGAGAACACGCCGGCAGGGATGAACTTCTCGTGCGACCGCAGCCCGAAGAGCCCCAACTCGTCCAACCAGGCGGCAATCGGATTGCGGCGCCCGTGCGTGAGCCGGTACGGCGCCGGAAGCCGGAGCGTCGTCACCCGCGCGGCCGGGTAGTCGTCCCGGACCGCCGTAATCCCGAAGCGGCGCGCTGCCGCCTCCGTGACGGCCGTGAGGTTGGCCTCGTCGATGCTCGCGTAGCGGATCGGTTGCCGGCGTACGAACGAACCGTCCCCCAGCAGGTGCGCCAGCATCACCACCTCGTCGGGATCCCACGACTCGATGCCCAATGGTGGTGGAACATGGCGGGCGACCCCGATCCGAGTGCCCTCCGAAAGCTCCCCGAGCGGTCGCCATCCGTCGTAGGTGAGGAACGGATGGTTGGCGGTGGCGGTGATCTCCCTTCCGGACGCCAGACGCAGCCGGAACACCTCCTTGACGCCGCTGGGGAAGACGTGCGTCATGGTGCGCGGCACCAACTTGAGGCGGTCGTCGAGGGACCACACCGGCACGTCCCGCGCACCCGAGGCCAGTAGCTCACCGAGTGAGACCTCCGCACCGGTGTCGGCGCGCAACAGCCGTGTGTCGGCGGTCAGGCATCCGGACTCGCGAAGGTCGGAGAGCATGGGGCGCTTGTCGGTGCGCTGCTCTGGACCACGGTTGAGCTGGGCGACGGCGACGACCGGGACCTCGAGCTCCTTCGCGAGCAGCTTGAGATTACGCGAGAACTCCGACACCTCGACCTGACGACTCTCCACCCGCTTGCCCGACGTCATCAGCTGCAGGTAGTCGATGATGACGAGCTTCAGATCATGCCGCTGCCGTAGGCGTCGGCACTTGGCGCGGATCTCCATGAGCGTCATGTTCGGCGAGTCGTCGATGAACAACGGTGCTCCGGACACCTCGCCCATCTTGCGAGCGAGCCGCGCCCAGTCGTCGTCGCTCATCGAACCCTGCCGCATGTGCTGCAGGGGAACCCGCGCCTCGGCCGACAGCAGCCGCATGGTGATCTCGGTGCGGCTCATCTCGAGTGAGAAGATCACCGACGCCAGATCGTTGTGGATCGACGCCGACCGCGCGAGGTTGAGAGCGAGGATACTTTTGCCCACGCCGGGTCTCGCAGCCACCACTATCAGCTGGCCGGGGTGGAGGCCGTTGGTGAGGCTGTCCATGTCGGCGAAGCCGGTCGGCACCCCGATCATCTGCCCGCCACGGGAGCCGATCGCCTCGATCTCGTCGAGGGTCGCCTCCATGATCTCGCTGAGCGGGCGGTAGTCCTCGCTGCCGCGCTTGTCGGTGACGCCGTAGACCTCGGCCTGGGCGCGGTCGACCACGTCGTCGACGTCACCGTCGCCGGCATAGCCGAGCTGGGTGACCTTGGTGCCGGCCTCCACCAGCCTCCGCAGGATCGCCTTCTCCCGCACGATCGCGGCGTAGTAGCCGGCGTTGGCGGCGGAGGGTACGGAGGCGATCAGGGTGTGGAGGTAGGGCGCTCCGCCGATCCGGCCGAGCTCGCCGCTGCGCTGAAGCTCCGCCGACACCGTCACCGCGTCGGCCGGCTCACCCCGGCCGTACAGATCGAGGATCGCTTCGTAGACCGTCTCGTGCGCCGGCTTGTAGAAGTCCGTGCCCCGGACCGCTTCGATCACGTCGGCGATCGCGTCCTTCGACAGGAGCATGCTGCCGAGAACGCACTGCTCCGCGGTGACATCCTGCGGCGGGATGCGGTCCGGCATGCCACCAGGCGCGGCCGATCGCGGTCCATGTAGCTCACTCACGCTCACAGCAGGTGTAGTCCTTCCCCCAGGCTCGGTGTGCACCGACGAACTCCACACGAAGCGGACGTCGCGACCCTGTCACGCCCCCGAGGTGGTGGGCGACCAGCTTCCACCGGCATGCGAGATCTGTCCTATCGCAAGGCACCGACAACTGCCGGCGGAGCTCGAATCGGGGGTGTGAGCAGGGCGAACGCCGCTGTGCGACGTGGAGCACGACAGTACGCGGGAACACCGCGCGTCGCGAAGCTCGTCGTCCACAGCGACTGTGGACGACAGGCGTGGAATGGTGCAGAACCTGGGGATTCGCTGTGCACAGCCTGGGGACTTCCCTGTGGATGAGGGTCGGCTGCGGCGACGATCAGCCGGATCGCCTGCGCATTCGACGTCCCCACGCTGTGGATAGAAACTATGTGGTGGGCAATTTCCGGGCGCCGCCGTCGCCGCTCGGATGCCCGTCCATCGGGGGTCGCTGTGGACGCCCTGGTTCCTGAGAAGTCCCACTCTGCTGTCCGAGGAGTCACCGCCTGTGTCATCACGCCTCCGGCGCGCGCTGCGGAACCCGCACGACCCCGAGATCCTCCGGCTCGCCGTCCCGGCCTTCGGCGCCCTCGTCGCCGAACCCCTCTACCTTCTCGCCGACTCAGCCATCGTCGGCCACCTCGGCACCCCCCAGCTCGCGGCGCTGGGCCTGGCCGGCACCGCCCTCCAGACGTTGGCGACGCTCTTCATCTTCCTTGCGTACGCCACCACCGCGACGGTCGCGCGGCAGCTTGGGGCGGGCGACCGACGGGCGGCGATCGCCGGCGGCATCGACGGCCTCTGGCTCGCGCTCGGACTCGGTGTCGTGCTCGCGCTGGTCGGCGTGCTCGCCGCACCTGCCGCGGTGGGGGCGTTCGACCCGTCGGCGGCGGTCCAGGAGTACGCCGTCACCTACCTGCGGATCGGCGTCCTCGGCATGCCGGCGCTGCTCCTGACCTTCGCCGGCACCGGTGTCCTCCGCGGCCTCCAGGACACCCGGACGCCCCTGTGGATAGCGGGCGCGGCGTACGGCGCCAACGTCGTCCTCAACGTGCTCTTCGTCTACGGCTTCGGCTGGGGGATCGCCGGATCGGCGTGGGGGACCGTGGTCGCGCAGACCGGTGGCGCCGTGGCGCTCGTGGTGGTCGTCGTCCGGGGCGCCCGCCGGCACGGCGTCTCGCTGCGTCCCCACCTGGGCGGAATCCGCGAGTCCGCTCACGGCGGGGTCCCGCTGCTCGTACGCACCCTCACCCTGCGCGCCGCGATTCTCGTGACGACCTACGTCGCCACCGAAGTCGGGGACACCGCGCTCGCCGCCCACCAGGTCGCCTTCACCCTGTGGACAACTCTCGCGCTCGCCCTGGACGCGCTGGCCATCGCCGGCCAGGCCATCGTGGGGCGCTATCTCGGCGGCTCCGACGTCGCCGGTACCCGGGCGGCGACCCGGCGGATGATCGAATGGGGCGTCGCCGCCGGCCTGGTCTTCGGGCTCGTCCTGGTGCTGGCCCGGCCGCTCTACATCCCCCTCTTCACCGCCGACCCGCAGGTGCAGGCCCTGCTGGCCGACGTGATCCTCGTGTTCGCGGTGTTCGAACCACTCGCCGGCATCGTCTTCGTGCTCGACGGTGTGCTGATCGGTGCGGGCGACGGGCGCTATCTGGCGTACGCGGGACTCTGGACGCTCGTCGCGTTCCTGCCACTTGCCGGACTGGTGCTCGGTCTCGACGGCGGGCTGGTCGCGCTCTGGTGGGCGTTCGGCGGGTTCATGGTGGCGCGCCTGGTGACGCTCATGCTCCGCGAGCGCAGCGGCGCCTGGCTCGTCACCGGCGCCGCCGCCGGCGCGGTGAGCACGCGGCACGGTAAGCATGAGGACTGAGCCGAGTCGGCGCACCGTTTCCTGATCACCGGCCGGTCGGCGGGGTCGGAGACCGAGAGCTTCGGCCGGCGAATGACCACGCTGAGCAGGCGGGTGCTGTCCCGCAAGCCATCCACGCCTGGCCCGGGTTCCCCGCACCTGCTCAGCGTGGTCATTTACCCTCGGCGCGCCATGATGAGGTCGATGTCGCGACCGAGCGTGGCGATCTTCTCGGTGTAGGAGACCGGGTGGATGCCCGGCGGGTCGGCCGGCTTGTGAGCGTCGGCGAACCGCAGCCCGAGGTTGGTGTAGACCACGACGATGTACGACCGCTGCCGCGCACCCGCGCCCGGCAGGGAGCGGACGATGCCCGCGTCACCGCCCGCCTGGTTGGTCAGGCCGGTCTTGTGGGCGAACTCCACCTCGGCGGTCTCGTTGCACGGTCGTACGTCCTGGCCGAAGACCCGCCCGGCGACGGTCACCGTGCCGTCGTCCGGATCGATCCAACGGTCCGGCACCCGCTGCGGGATGCCCGCGGCCGGGTAGTCCCGACCGCACCAGTTGGTCGTGGAGAGTGCCTGGTTGAGGCCCTGGTCAGCCAGGTGTCCCGTGAAGAACTCGCGCGAGGACGCGCTCAACAGGTCGGCGGTCACCGGATCGCCGGCAGGCGTACGCCAGAGTTCGCCCGATGCCCCGGAGACGACCAGCAGGAGGCGGGCGGTGTCGAGCGCGGACATGTTCATGCCGAGCCAGGTACCGCCGGTCGCGGGGTTGGAGCCCCGCACCTGCAGGGTCCCGAGCCCCAGGTCGGCGAACGTCGCGTTGAGCGGGTCCACCTCGCCCAGGTCGTGCAGCTTCTTGAGCAACGCACAGGTCGCGCGGTTGTCCGACACCGTGATCATCAGCTCGAACCACTCGGCGATCGTCATCGTGCCCGGCTCGCCACAGCTGGTGTTGGCCGGTGCGTACGCCAGATCGTCGTCGAGCCCGAGCACACCCTCGTCGACCTGCTGGAGGATTCCGAAGCCCACCATCAGCTTCAGCACCGACGCCGGGTAGGGCGACATCATCTCCAGCGGGGCGTGCTCCCGGCCGGGAACGACGTCCTCCGATCCGGCCGAACCGGCGTCCCACTCCTCGGTGTTCCAGCGCCGCCAGCGGACCTGGGTGGTCCCGAGATCCTCGTCGACCGGCACGACCACGCCGTGCGGGTAGTCCTTGCTCAGCAGGACGTTCGCCACCGCGCTCGGCCGACCGGAGCCGTCGAGCTCGATCACCGCCGCGTCGACGTTCGGCGTGCGGGTGTTGGGGACGCTCGCGTCGTTCGGCCGCATCGGCCACGGCCCGCCACCGATGTCCTCGCGGAGCAGATCGGCCGGTGAGGTCGCCGGTGGCAAGAGGTCGACGAGACCGTCGGCGAACCGCTGGTCGTCGACGGCCTTCCTGAGTTCGGCGGAGAGCCGAGCGGACTCAACAGGTCGTCTCGCTTCTGGCGACGCGAGACCCCCCGCCGGGCCACCAGCATCGGCCGGTGTCGGACCGCCGGCCCATGCGGGGACTGCCATCGCCCCTACCAGCAGAGGTGCCATGAGTGTGATCCTGAGATGCCGGGCTCTTCGCTGGTCCCGCATGGTCGACTGCTCCATTCGTTCCTACTTGGTCCCGAGGCGGTCGGTCTGGAGCGTGCTCTTTGCCACCGGCCCGGTCGGGACCGGGTCGACGGGCCAGTCGGGGTGGTTCGGCATCGGCGGCGTCTTCGTGCCGTAGAGCCACTCCTCGAGGAACGGCTTGACCGACGGGTCACCGGACACGTCGGCTGCCATGGCGACGAACTGCGCGGTGCTCACATTGCCATTGCGGTACTTCGCGAGGATCGCGTCCTCGATCTGCGCGAACGGCTCCGGACCCACCTTCTCCCGCAGGGCGTAGAGAACGAGGACACCGCCGGTGTAGCGCTGGTTGTCGAACAGGTTCGCGGCGTTCGGGTCTGCCACCGGACCTGACTCGGCCCGCCAGATGTCGCCCTGGCTGTAGGTGTACTTCATCCGCTGCTCCATCGTCGTGAAGCCGCGCGCGTCCGGCCAGCCGCGTTCGTACCGGTAGAGCAGGCCGTAGTAGTCGGCGTGCCCCTCGTTGATCCACAGGTCCGACCACGACGCCGGTGACACGCTGTTGCCCCACCAGTTGTGCACCATCTCGTGCATCATGTGCGAGCCGATGTTCTTCTCCTCCTGGGTGAGGAACGCCGGCTTGTAGAGCGTGAGGGTCTGCGTCTCCAGACCGGTGAAGTCGAACGCCTCGGGGTCGTCGGTGTCGGCCGGCAGCAGGCCGTACGCCTCCAGCGGGAAGTCGCCGAGGTAGGGCCGAATCCAGTTGAGGTGTCCCGGCGTCAAGGACAGTGCGGGCTCGAGCGTCGACACCTTCTCGGCCGGCACGACGTCTCGCAGGTGGACGCCGGTGTCGGCGCCACGGTCGACGATCTCGTAGCCACCGACGGCGATCTGGAGGAGTTCGGTCGCGATCGGATCGCGGGAGACGTACGCCACGGTCGTCCGGCCGTCCTTGGTCGACTCGGCGACCTTGGTACCGTTCGCCACCGCCGTCGTCCCCTCCGGCACGGTGATCCGGAACGCGAAGTGGGCCTTGTCCGACGGGTGGTCGTTACTCGGCAGCACCGCGTGCGCACCTGCCGGCTGGGGCGCCAAGGCGAAGCCGCGCTCGGTCGGAACCCAGCCCTGGTTGGGAACCGGCGTGCGCGGGTCGGCGCCGTAGCTCACCTTGACGACGAATGTCTTGCCCTTGCCGAGTGCCGAGGCGGGGGTGATGACCAGTTCCTCGCCGTCCTGCGCGAAGGTCGCCGGCCTGCCGTTGACCTCGACGGCGTTGATGGTGAGGCCCACGGCGTCGAGGTTGAACCTCGAAAGCTCCTGGGTCGCCCGGGCCGTGAGGAGGACCTGGGCATCGACGGTCTGGTCCTGCTCGGAGTAGTCGAAGTCCACGAGGTACTTCGAGACGTCGTAACCGCCGTTGCCGAGGTTCGGGTACACCTTGTCGCCGACACCTGGTGCGCCGGGTGCCGGCGCGCCCGCTGCCAGGGCACGAGCGGCCAGCGCCCGAGCGGCCGGCGACGAGGCGTCGGGCTCGACCGCGGCCGCTGGCAGTAGCGGAGCCGCCGTCACGGCTATGGCGGCGGCCGCCGGCAGCAGCAGCCTGCTCGCGCGGGAGTGCACACGCATCGTGAGGAATCTCCTTCACAGGATCCGGATCGAGTTGCTCGAGGCGGAGCGGGGTCCAGCGAAGCCTGTCCGAACGACCTGAATCCGCGCTGTGGCGAACCTTCACCCGACTGGTGGGACTTGAGTGACTGGTGCGACTGGTTCGACGCGCATGTTCAGGCCACTGGACAGACCTCTTACGGCTACGGCTGTCCAAAGGTGACACACGGCTGAAGGAAATTTCCACACCTGGCCGGGCATTCGCAACCCGGATGTGATCTTGGTACGCCGACAGTGCACTCCTGTGTCCGCGCAGTGCGCACCCGCTACCCGTACCGCCGATCAGCGCGGCCGGCGTCCCCACAGCCGGAGAGCGCGGCCGGCGTCCCCACAGCCGGAGAGCGCGGCCGGCGTCCCCACAGCCGGAGAGCGCGGCACTCCCGGACGCCGCCGCGACGTCGGCGTCCTGCGGACGCTAGTGGCTCGCGTGCCGCTCGATCATGATCGTGTCGATGCGGTCGCCCAGTTTGGCGATCTTCTCGGTGTAGGCGACCGGATAGGTGCCCGGCGGATCCGCCGGCTTGTCCGCGTCGGTGAAGCGCTGGCCGAGGTTCGTGAACACGGCCACGATGTAGTGCCGCTCAGGCGCTCCCGGCAGCGACCGCACGATCCCCACGTCGGCAGCCGCCTCCATCGACAGGCCGGTCTTGTGCGCGAAGGTCACCTCCGCCCGCCGGTTGCACGGGCGTACGTCCTGCCGATAGGCACGGCCGTCCACCGTGACGGTGCCGTCCGTACGCCGGATCCACCGCTCAGGCACCCGCTGCGGTATCCCGCTGGCCGGGTACTCCCGTCCGCACCAGTTGCTGGTCGACAGCGCATGGTTCAGGCCCTGCTGCCCGAGCGTCCTGGTGAAGAACGCCCGGGAGGACGGGCTCAGCAGGTCTGCGGTCACGGCCGCGCCCTCGCGCGTACGCCAAAGCGTGCCGGGAGCACCGGAGAGCACCAGCAGGAGGCGGGCGGTGTCGAGGGCGGACATGTTCATGTCCAGCCACCAGCCGCCGGTCTCCGGATCGGTGCCCCTGACCTGAAGGGTCGTGAGGCCGACCCGGCGGAACGTCGCGTTGAGCGGCTCCACCGTCTCCAGGTCGTGCAGCCTTGCCAGCAGGACGCAGGTAGCGGCGTTGTCCGACACCGTGATCATCCGGTCGAACCAGTCGCGGACGTCGCGGGTGAGCTTCTCCCCCCGCGCGGCGCAGTTCTCCGGAGTTCCCGTGTAGGACAGCCGGTCGTCGAGCGAGAGCTGGCCGCGGTCCACCGCGCGCAGCACGCCGAAGCCGACCATCAGTTTCACGACAGACGCGGGATACGGCGACATGAACTCCAGCGGGGCGTCCTCGCGCCCGCGAACGACGTCCTCCGTCCCGGCCCTGCCGGCCTCCCACGCGTTGATGTCCCACCGCCGCCAGCGCACCTTCGTGGTGCCGAGGTTCTCGCCGATCGGCACCACCGCTCCGTGCGGATGGTCCGCGCTCATCACCGCGTTCGCCACCGCGCTCGGCCGACCGGACGCGTCGAGCTCGATGACCGCCACGTCCACATTGGGCATGGCCGTCCGCCGGTCCAGGGTCAGGTCGACGATGCCCTCACCGAAGCGCTGCTCGTCGAGCGCCTGCTGAAGCTGGGCCGCGAGCCTGGTCGTGTCGACGGCGGATCCGGAGTCCGGGACCGGCATACCGCGGTCGCGTCCAGCGCGTCCACCGCGTTCATCGCGACGAGGCGCGTCGGTAGGGGTCGGTGTGGCCGAGACGGTCTTTGTCCGCGGTGCCGCCTTCTCGCGCGCCGACCCACCTGCGTCCCGCTGCGTCCCCGTCGCCTCACAGGCCGTCATGCCAGGGAGGAGAATCACGGCCAGGGCGGCAGCGATGACGCGGCGCGGTCCGGTGCCCTGTCGCCTCACGTCGACGCTCCCTTCAGCGGGTCGGTCGGATCCGCCCGTGAAGGTGGTCGCAGCTTCGCGACGCCTCGGCCCACCGTACGCACGGATCGCGGACGGGCGGAACCCCTGAGAGGGGTGGGCGACCGAGGATGCGGCGCGGCCACGCGGGAAACTACGCGAGCCGGGGTGGCCCACGTCCGGACGTGGACGAGGTGACCACAGCAGACGGTACGCATCGACCTGATGACACTGCGTACATGGTAGCGACCGTTCGTTACCCTCCCACCTGCGCCGGCTACACCGAAGAGGGAGTACGTACGTGGCACGCGAACAGGTCCGTAACCTTGTCGAACACCGCTGGTTCCAGCAGTGCGTGACTGCCGTGATCGTGCTCAACGCCGTGACACTCGGCCTCGAGACCTCACCCGGCCTGCTCCGCGAACTCGGGGACGCACTGCACTGGATCGACCGCGCAGCGTTGATCTTCTTCGTGGTGGAGATCCTGCTGCGGATCTACGCACACGGCCGACGGTTCTTCCGCGACCCGTGGAGCATCTTCGACATCACCGTGGTCGCGATCGCCCTGATCCCGGCGTCGGGGCCGTTCGCCGTCGTCCGGGCTCTGCGGGTCCTGCGCGTGCTCCGGCTGATCTCCCAGGTTAGTTCGATGCGCCGGGTGGTGTCCGGCCTCCTCGCGGCGATGCCGGGCATGGCGTCCACGGGCGCCCTGCTGGCCCTCATCCTCTACGTCGCGGCCGTCATCGCGACCAAGCTGTTCGGCGAGGTGGTCCCTGCGTACTTCGGCGACTTCGGCACCACGCTCTTCACCCTCTTCCAGGTGATGACCGGCGAGGCGTGGCCCGACATCGCCCGCGAGCTGATGGCCGAGGTACCGCTGGCGTGGATCTTCTTCGTCGTCTTCATCCTGATCTCGAGCTTCGCCGTGCTCAATCTCTTCATCGCGGTCGTGGTGAGCGCGATGGAGGCCGAGATCGCCGCCGAACGGGCCGTCGAGGAGGCCGAGCAGGAGGCCGCGGCACAGGAACGCGACCGGGTGCTTCTCGAGGAGGTCCGCGCGCTTCGCTCCGAGATCGCCGAACTCCGGCGTTCCGGTGTGGCGGCACCCAGCCACGATGCGGCGGACCCGGTCAGCACGCCTTGACCCACGAGCACTCGAACCCGTCCTGCCCGTAGTCGGTCTTCGGCACCGAGGGATGCGCCCCTCTGCGCGCGGCACCGTGTTCGCGATCTCGTCCCGGCAAGATCGGCCTATGCTTGCGGTGATGTCACTTCAGCTCATCGGGGCAGGGTGGGGGCGAACCGGGACCGTGTCCCTGCGCTCCGCACTCGCCATCCTCGGCTACACCCCGCATCACATGAGCGAGGTGTTCGCGCACCCGGAGCAGGCCGAACTCTTCGTCCAGGCGGCTGACGATCCCGCCTTCGACTGGCAGCGGATCTACGCCGACTACACCGCGACACTCGACTGGCCGGGCTGCGCCTTCTGGCGCGAGCTCGCCGACGCCTACCCAGAGGCGAAGGTCCTCCTGACCGTGCGGGACCCGGCGCAGTGGTTCGACAGCTACAGCAGCACGATCTACCGCCCGGTCGCGCTCGGGTGGACCGACGATCCCACCGGGTCGTGGAACGACATGGCGCGGCGGGTCATCGTCGAACGCAGCCTCGGCGGCGAACCGCACGACCGCAGGCAGGTGATCGACGCGTTCCGGCACCACAACGCCGCCGTCCGAGCGACCATCGCGCCCGAACGGCTCCTCGTCCACCGCGTCGACCAGGGCTGGGGACCGCTGTGTGAGTTCCTCGGACAGCCGGTTCCCGACCAACCGTTCCCCCACCTGAACACGCGGGGCACCTGGGAGTGACCGCGCGCTGGGCTCCGCTGTCCTATGTCAGGCGGCGGAGACGACCTCCAGCGACAGGGTCGCGCTGAGCTCCGCGTGCAGGCGTACGGACACCTGGTGGCTGCCGAGTGTCTTGATCGGCGTCGTGATCTCGATCCGCCGCTTGTCGATGTTGGGCCCACCAGCGTCCTTGACCGCCGCCACGATGTCGCTGACGGTCACGGAACCGAAGAGCCGGCCACTGCCGCCCGATCGCGCGGTGAGCTTGACGTCGAGACTCTCGATCTGGCCCTTGACCGTCTTGGCCTGGCCGAGATCGCGGATCTCGCGTACCTCGCGTGCCTTGCGGATCGATGCGACCTGCTTCTCGCCGCCCCGGGTCCACCTGAGGGCGAGCCCGCGCGGCATGAGGTAGTTGCGGCCGTAGCCGTCCTTGACCTCGACGATGTCGCCGGGAGCGCCGAGACCCGACACTTCCTGGGTGAGGATGAGCTTCATGTCAGCGGCCTCCCTCAGCGCGCGGTGCTGGTGTAGGGCAGCAGGGCGACCTCGCGGGAGTTCTTGATCGCCACCGCGACGTCACGCTGGTGCTGCGTGCAGTTGCCGGTCACCCGCCGGGCGCGGATCTTGCCGCGGTCGGAGATGAACTTGCGCAGCAGGGTCGTGTCCTTGTAGTCGACGTAGGAGATCTTCTCCTTGCAGAAGACACAGACCTTCTTCTTGGGCTTGCGAATAGGTGGTTTGGCCATCGTGGTGCTCCTCCTCAGAAGCCCCGCTGGTGGTGGGACGGACCGGCGAGCCGAACTCGTCGGGACCGGCACAGCACAGTGCGGGAATGGTCAGTGATGGACACATACGGAGTCTCGGTGGTCGTGGTGCCGGGAGGTCCGGTCAGAACGGCGGTTCGTCGAAGGACCCGCCCTGCTGGCCGCCCTGGGCTGGACCGCCCTGGCCGCCGCCCCACGGGTCGCCGCCTCCCGACTGACCACCGCCGGACTGGCCGCCCCGGCCGCCACCGCCGCCTTGCGGCGTCTGCCACGGGTCGTCGCCACCGAAGCCGCCCTGCGAGCGGGTCGTCTTGGTGACCTTGGCGGTCGCGTTGCGCAGGCTCGGGCCCACCTCGTCGACCTCGATCTCATAGACCGTACGGCGTTCGCCCTCGCGGGTTTCGTACGACCGTTGCTTCAGCCGGCCCTGCACCACCACGCGCATGCCGCGCTGCAGCGACTCGGCGACGTTCTCCGCCGCCTGCCGCCACACGTTGCAGGTGAGGAACAGCGTCTCGCCGTCCTTCCACTCACCGCTCTGCCGGTCATAGGTGCGCGGAGTGGAGGCGAGCCGGAAGTTGGAGACCGCGGCGCCGGACGGGGTGAACCGCAGCTCGGGGTCGTCGACCAGGTTGCCGACGAGGGTGATGATCGTGTCGCCTGCCATGAACGTCTCCTATCAGCGGGCGTCGGGGCGGATGACTTTAGTCCGCAGCACCGACTCGTTCAGGCCAAGCTGACGGTCGAGCTCCTGTACGACCGCAGGCTCACACGACAGGTCGAGGACCGCGTAGATGCCTTCGGACTTCTTGTTGATGGCGTACGCCAGGCGGCGCCGACCCCACACGTCGACCTTCTCGACCGAACCGCCGCCCTGACGGACGAGGGTGAGGTACTGGTCAAGGGACGGTCCGACGGTGCGTTCCTCGAGATCGGCGTCGAGGATCACGATGACTTCGTAGCGACGCATGTGGAACCCCACCTCCTCTGGACTCGGGCGGCCACGGTCTCTCCGTGGCAGGAGGGCTTGCGTCAGGCCGGCGACGGCTGAGGGCGCGCCATGGGAGCGAGCGTCGTACGCCAGACGGAACGGAAAGGCTACCAGCCCCGGCTCGTGCACCCTCGCGCGCCGGGCCCCAGTACTGCTCTCCGGTGATCGTTGATCAACGTCTCGACGCCGGGATCTCCGCGCCGACGGCAACCCACGACCGCCGGAGTCCCCGCGACCTACCGGAAGACGCAGATGGCCTGGGAGACGATCGAGTCCCAACTCCTGTCCGTCGGACCGACGGCACCGGTCATGATCCGGTCGAAGTACCACGGTTCGATCGTTCGGAGCGTGGCGTCCGCTGGTGCGACATCGCTCACCGCCCCGCCCATGCTGATGGTCGGCTTGCGGAACTTGCGTGGGAGTCCTGGTATCGAGTAGTCCCAGTACTCCGGGCACTTCGCGTAAGCGACCTTGTACGACTCGGTCCCCCGCTGCTCCGAAGCGTCGTAAACGACCTGGTACCCCGCGGGCGTGTCGGCGCAGACGGCGTGGGTGAACAGGTTCCAGTCGTACGGATAGCCCTGCGGCGCCTCGTGCGCCTGTGCCCGAGTGCTGTCACCACTGCCGGACGCCCGTGCGACCTGCAGGCCGACCCCGACCTCGAGCCCGTGGTCCAGACCCACGGTCGCACCCGATCCGACGGCACGTTTGCCGCCCGGGCACGGCGCGACGGCCGCCTGCCTCGCCGACGACGACCTCGCCGTCTGCGTGGTCACGATGTGGTAGCCGGGCAGCGGGTCGGCGCAGATCGCGTACACATCGACCTTCCAGTTCTTGGAATTGCCCGCATAGGTCTCCGCCGCCGTCACCACGTAGCCGGACTTGCCGTAGGTCTTCTCGTAGTAGGGCCGTAGGCGGGTGAGGACCATCCGGCCGGGGCCGTTGATCCGGGCGCCGCCACCCAGCACCCGCTTGCCCTGCGGACACTCGGCACGGGCCCGCTTGACCGCCTCCGAGTTCTCCGCCGACTCCTCGAACATCCAGCTCAGTCCCTCCACCTTCGTCGCCGAGGCGGCACTCGCCGGACTCTGCACCGGCCCCGCGACCCCCACGCCCGCCAGCAGGGCCGCGGCGGCGGCCACCACGAGCGCCACCCGGGACGCGACCTGTCTGCCAGCCGATCTCGAGCGGACGAACCCGCCCACGGCCCACGACCCGCGTCTGGTGGTCATCTGATCTCCTCCGATCGAACGTGGGCCCGCGATGGCAATTCACCTTCGTCCGCAGGCCCTCCGGTGCCGGTACGCCGCACGATGGTCGGAGGTTCGCGGCCAGGGATCACAGACGGGGCGTCGGAGCTGCAGGAGGTCTCTCGCCACACGGCTCGGGATATAGGGGCGCGCGCGCCACGCACGTGCGGGCGGCGGCAGCACCCCGCACCAGCAACGCGCGCCAGTACGCACCGCTGCGCACAGGTGTCGGCGGCACCTCGTAGGGTTCGGAACATGACCAGCGTGCCCATCGGCGCCCACGTCGATCAGGAAGACCCGATCGCTGAAGCGCGCGTCCGCTCCGCCGACATCGTGCAGTTCTTCCTCGGCGACCCGCAGAGCTACAAGGCGCCGAAGGTCGCGTACGCAGGAGGTGCCGAAGGGCTGGCCGCGGCAGCCACCGAGGCCGGCGTCGGGCTCTATATCCACGCGCCTTACCTCATCAACGTCGCGACCACCAACAACCGGATCCGGATCCCGTCCCGCAAGCTGCTGCAGCAGTTCGTCGACGCCGCGGCCGGCGTGGGAGCCCAGGCCCTGATCGTGCACGCGGGTCACGTGCTCTCCGACGACGATCCCGAGATCGGGTTCGACAACTGGCGCAAGGCCATCGACCGGCTCGAGATGCGCTGCCAGGTGCTGATCGAGAACACCGCCGGCGGCGACAACGCGATGGCCCGCCGGCTCGACCGGATCGCCCGACTCTGGGAGGCGATCGGGTCCGCCAAGGGCGGCGACACCATCGGGTTCTGTCTCGACACCTGCCATTTCCACGCCGGTGGCGAGGAGCTCGCCACCGTCGTCGAGCGGGTGAAGGCGATCACCGGCCGGGTCGACCTGGTGCACGCCAACGACTCCCAGGACGGGTTCGACTCCGGGCGCGACCGGCACGCCAACCTCGGCACGGGCAAGATCGCCGCCGAGGACCTGCTGGCGGTGATCCGTTCCGCCGGGGCGCCCGTCGTGGTGGAGACACCCGGCGGCGCCGAGGGGCAGGGTGCCGACATTGCCTGGCTGCGCGAGCACCTCGACGCCGGCTGATCCAAGCGTAGGCGCCAGTCCCGCCTGTTCCGGTTGACGGACAGGCCTCCGCCAATGCGTGGCGCGCGCGAGTGGCCACGCTGAGCATGCCTCTAGCAGCAGGCACCGGCGTCGACGCCTATTCGGCGCCCATAGGCATGGGCAGCGTGGTCATTCGCCGAGGTCAGGCATGGGCAGCGTGGTCATTTGCAGCAGCCGGGCACCCGGCCGCCTGCCCCTACCCCAACCGCCTCGGCGCAGGACAGCCTGGCCACTCGGCCGCGAACCTCTCCCATGACCGGTAGCCTCGCGTGCGTGGCATTGCGCGTACGCACCCTGGCGCCGGAGGAACATCTGGCCTTCCTGGCCACCCTGGAGTCGGCCAGCTTCCTGCAGACCCCTGCCTGGGGGGAGGTGAAGCGGGAGTGGCGGGCCGAGTCGGTGGGCTGGGTCGATGACGCCGACGGTGGCGAGAAGGTGATCGGTGCCGGACTTGTCCTCTACCGGCGGCTGCCCAAGATGCGCCGCTCACTGGCGTACCTCCCCGAGGGGCCGATCATCGACTGGTCGGACCCTGACCTCGGTCGGTGGCTGACGCCGCTCACCGAGCACGTCACCACGCAGGGGGCGTTCGGGATCCGGATGGGACCGCCGGTGGTCACCAGACGCTGGACCGCGGCCACGGTGAAGACCGCCCTCGCCGAGGGGGCCACGCAGGCGCTTGGCGATGTCCCCGCCGATCACAGCGACCACGCGGCGACGGCGGTCGCCGACCAGCTCCGCGCGCTCGGCTGGCGCCCACCGGCCGAGAACGCGACCGGGTTCGCGGCGGGCCAGCCGCGCCACGTCTTCTGGGTTCCGCTCGACGGGCGTGACGAGGACGGCCTGCTCAAGGGCATGAACCAGCTCTGGCGCCGCAACATCAAGAAGGCCGCCAAGTCCGGCGTCGTCGTCACCCGTGGCAGCGCGGACGACCTGCCCGCCTTCCACGAGCTGTACGTCGAGACGGCGCGGCGCGACCACTTCAATCCCCGCCCGTTGACGTACTTCTCGACGATGTTCCGCGCCCTCAATGCCGAGGATCCCGACCGGATCCGGCTCTACCTCGCCCACCACGAGGGCGACCTGGTGGCGGCCACGACGTGGGTACGCATGGGCAGCCACGTGTGGTACTCCAACGGTGCCTCGTCCACGCACAAGCGGGACGTCCGCGGCTCCAACGCCATCCAGTGGCAGATGATGCGGGACGCCCTCGACGCCGGCGCGACGGTCTATGACCTGCGCGGGATCACCGACACCCTCGACGAGGACGACCCGCACTTCGGGCTGCTGCAGTTCAAGGTCGGCACCGGAGGCGAGGCGGTGGAATACCTCGGCGAGTGGGATCTCCCGATCTCTCGACTGCTCTACAGCGCGTTCGACCTCTACATGAGCCGACGCGGGTAGACGCGGGTACGAGGCCGCACACGGTAAGGACACTGCCATGGCACTGACGTTGTACGTCGACACCGAACGCTGGCGGGCGCATCATGCCGCCTCGCTGGTGGCGTACCCCCGGATCGTGCCGGTCGCCAAGGGAAACGGCTACGGGTTCGGTCTGGCCCGGCTTGCCCGCGAGGCGGCCCGCCTGGGCGCCGACACGCTCGCGGTGGGCACCTACCACGAGCTGGCCAGCGTGGCGGACGAGTTTCCGGGCGACCTACTCGTGCTGACGCCGGTGCGTGCGTTCCACGGGGTGGGCGACGGACCGCAGGGAGCAGCCCGTACGTCGGGGCCGGGGCCGTCCCGGAGCGCAACCGACACCGACGGCGTGCCGGAGGCACGGATCATCCAGACGGTCTCGCGGCTCGCCGACCTGCAGGTGCTGGTGGACGGCCCCGGCGAGCCGAGGGTCGTCGTCGAGTTGCTCACGTCGATGAAGCGCCACGGCATCCCCGCTGATGATCTTCCGATGGTCGCCAAGCTCCTCGACGGAGTGCGATGTGAAGGTTGGGCGCTGCACCTGCCCCTCCCGGTCGCCGGTGCGCACCGACAGGAGGTCGAGAGCTGGATCGAACGCTTCCGCGAGGCCGACCTGCCGCTCGACCGGCTGTGGGTCTCCCACCTCACTCCGCAGGAGTTGGCGGAGCTCACCGCCGCGCATCCGGCGACGGAGTTCCGCCCCAGGGTCGGTACGAAGCTGTGGCTGGCCGACCGGGACGCCTTCCACGCCAAGGCGCACGTCCTCGACGTCCATCCGGTACGCCGCGGCGAGCGGTTCGGGTACCGCCAGCGGAAGGTGCCCGGCAACGGTCACCTTGTCGTCGTGAGTGGCGGCACGGCCCACGGCATCGCCGTCGAGGCGCCGAGCCATGTGGGCGACCTGCGCACACGGGCCAAGACGCTCGCGCTGAGTGGCCTCGAAGCCGCCGGCCGGGCGCTGTCACCCTTCACGATCGAGGACCACCGGCGATGGTTCGCGGAGCCGCCGCACATGCAGGTGAGCGTGCTGTTCCTCCCGTCGTCCGTACGCCCTCCCGAGGTCGGCGCGGAACTCCACGTCAACGTCGGGATGACCTTCACGACGTTCGACCGCATCGTCATGGACGAGGCCGTGCCCGGCACCCCGTGACCCGAGCGCCTCGTCGGAGGCCACCGACCCCACGTGACGTCGACGTTCAGCCGGCCCACTTGCCGGTGACGTACACACACGTCCACATGCCCAGCAGGGGGACGGCCACCAGGAGGTACGTCAGCCACACCCACTGCTTACGGAGCGAGATCGCCGCGAGCCCCATCCACAGGGGGAACCACAGCAGGGATGCCCGTGGCACGGAGAAGAACCAGTACGACGTCATGAACGCGAGTACCTGGATGCCGACCCAGGTAGCTTCGCCCCATCGGCGGATGGCCAGCAGGACGACGGTCAGGACGACGCCGACCAGTATCGCGACGATCTCGGCCCGGAACATCCACTCGAAGTTGGCCCGGACCGCCTCGCTGACGTCGCCAAACACGTCCTTCCCGCCGGCGGCATCCATGGTGTTCATGAGCGCCTCGTTCGGTGGGGTGAAGCCGCGGTACCACTCGTCGGCCTGGGCGTTGTACCACCGCAGCCAGTCGCCCGTCTCGACCTTGAGATAGGCCATGTAGCCGAGCAACGGGGCGAGCGGCAGGGCCAGCCACAGCCCCTGCACCCATTCCCGCCGTTTGGGGGAGGTCAGGAACTCGACGGCGAGCGCGATGGCGAGGAAGAGTCCGGAGACCCGGACCGTCGACGCACCTGCCGCGAGCACCGCGGCGAGCCACCAGTGGCCCCGCCGCGCTGCCAGCCAGGCCGGAATCGCGAGTCCGAGGAACAACGCCTCCGTGTAGGGCGCGGCGAGGAAGATCGCGGGGGGCGCGACCATCCACATGACGGCGGCTCTCCGGCCGGCACCTTCACCCCATTCGGCCTCGGCGAGCCTCGCCAGCGCCACCGCCGCCACTCCGCCGGCGACGAACGACACCAGCAGGCCGACCATGACCGTAGGCAGTCCGACGGCGTGCCCGAGCCGCAGCACGGTCGGTAGTCCAGGGAAGAACGCCTCCACCGGCACATCCCACCCTGGTGCGAAGTAGCCGTGGATAGCGATCCGGTCGAAGTGCCAGAAGTCCCACTGCTTCCACCGGTCGAGAAAGCCGGGGACCTCGCCTTCGGTGAGGAAGAGCAATGGCCCACTGAGAACGACGATCAGAATGCCGAGCCTGGTCAGCAACCACCACTGCAGGACCTCGAGGTCGATCGGCGTGAGCCGAGTCCAGGCCATGATCCGCGAACGCGTCTCGGCGTACCCGTCGGACTCGGCTCTGGACCCGACCGCAGAGGCACCAGCGGGAGCCGCGCCCACGCGGCGGGAACCTGGCGGCGGATCGCCGCCGTGCCGGCGACGCTCACCGGACCGGTCCTGCGGGGCGTCGGCCCACCGACCGGGTACGGGATCGGTGCGGGTCGGCGCCTCACCACGGAGACCCTTGCCGGGCAACCCCTCACCTCGCAGACCTTCGCCACGAGGTCCCTCAGACCGGTGGCCTTCGGCCCGCAAGCCGTCAGCGCGTCGGTGCGGTGACTGTTCCATCATCTGGCCCGGCGGTGGGTCGATGAGATGGTGGCCCGTGGTTTCCGCGTCCGGGCCGCCCCATCGTCCGTTCCAGCTACGGTCGTCCCCCCACCGATTGCTGTCATCAAGCCCAGGCGCGCGTGCATGCTCGTGCCTGTCGATCGTCCACCCCTCACTCCGCGTACGCCGCGGCTGCTCGTCGACCCACTCAGCATGGCTGGTTGTCGTGGGATCGTCGAGTGCGTCGTGCATACGTGGCCGCGCCGACGGGACTTCCGAGTGGCCCCCACCGGCCAGACCGGACCCGGCGTCGGCGTACCACAAGCCGGGATCGGTGACCGGCTCACTGACCTCCTCGATGCCGGTCCGAGGCTCGGCCCCCCATGACTGGTCGGAGTTCCAGGCGGCAATGTCCGCATGTCGACCAGTGTTGCCGTTCCTCGTGTCGGGCACAGCCGGATTTGTCATTCCCCAGCCCTGCGGTGGGCCGAGCGGATCGGTCCACCGCGGCGGCTCCTCCTCGACTGGCGTGGCGTAGCCGCGCAGAGGAGGTTGCTCCCACCCCGAGGCGAACTGCTGCTCTCCCCGGGACGACTGCTCCCGCGATGGCGGTGCCGGCGTGTGCTGCTCCCACGGAGGTACGCCGAAAGTCGGCGGCAGCTCGGGGGCGGCCGACGGCGGCGCGGACATCGCCCCCAACGGACCGCTCAGCGTCCCGCTCGGCGGACCGTTGACGTTGCCGTTCGGACCGTCCGACAGACCGTTGGGGTTGACACGCAGTGGCCATTCGCCACCTCCTGGCCAGCCACCCGGTGGCGGGTCGGCGGGTGGGGGCCAAACGCCGGGTGCCGGATGCTCGGGCTGCTCGACTCGACGCGAGGCGGCGCGCCGTGGCTGGTAGGTGCCGGGCCCGGCGCCCGCGCCCCAGCCAGGGATATCGCTCCGCCGCCGGGCGTGCTGGCTGGAAGGAGGTGGAGGTGCGCTGGAGCGCCCGTGACCGTCACCGTTTCCGCCGTGCTCGTCCGGCGGTGGCCCGTCGCTCGCCCTCCTTCTCCCGCTCACGGCGTGGCGCCCTCCCCGACCGGGGCGCGTCCTGGCCGCTCGGCACCGAACCAGCGCCGGAGCCTGCCCGCGTCAGCCGCGTGATCGAACGGACCGCCGGCCGGGTCGTCGATGAGCCCGCCCTCACGTACGACGTCGGTCGCGGGGGCGAGGATGTCGCGTATCACCATCACGCACAGGTAGACCGTCGCCGCGATCCGGACACCGACCGCGAGCCAGTAGAACCGGTCCGGAGTCCCGTCGGCGGCCGGAACCAGCGCCCCTGCCAGGTGCAACCAGATCGCCACCCAGTAGATGAGCTCACCGGCCTGCCACACCGACCAGTCCCGCCACCGCGGCCGAGCCAGGGCGACGAGGGGGAGTAACCAGAGGACGTACTGCGGCGAGTAGACCTTGTTGACCAGGACGAACGCCGCGACGGTCAGGAAGACCAGTTGCGCCAGCCGGGGTCGCCGGGGAGCGAACAGTCCCAGCCACGCGATGCCGACACAGGCGAGTGCGAAGAGCCCGAGTGAGGCCGCGTTGACCATCGACACGGGGTGTCCGGCAAGGCCGAGGACATACCAGATCGAGCCGAAGTCGCCGGCCCGGTCGGCGTTGAACGACCAGAAGGCCGCCCAGCTGTCCTGCGCCAACAGCAGCAGCGGCAGGTTGACCACCATCCAGGCGGCGACTGCGGACAGCAGCGTCACGCCCCACAGGCGCAGCTTCCCCGACCGCAGCGCCAGCACCAGTAATGGACCGAGCAGGAACAGCGGATAGAACTTCGCGGCCGCCCCCAGGCCGAGCAGGACCCCCGTCGCGAACGGCCGGGACTTCGACCAGGTGAGCAGCGCACACGTCGTCAGCGCCACCGCCACCAGGTCCCAGTTGATGGTGCCGGCCAACGCGAGTGTCGGCGCGGCGGCGAAGAACATCGCGTCGTACGGACGATGCGGGGTGATCCGGCTCAGCGCCCATGCGGTGAGCAGGGCGAAGCCGAACAGCACGACGACGGTCAGGTCGTTGAACAACACGCTGGCGGCTACGGCGTCAGCGCTCTCGAACGTCTGCGTGACCCACGCCGTGACCTGCATGACCGCCCCGGTGAGGACGGGGTACTCAAGCGGTGGGTAGTCCCCGCGGTCGAGGTAGGCGATCCCGCCCTGGGCGAATCCGCGTTCGCGGTAGAGGTACGGGACGTCGGTGTAGCAGAGGTGGCTGAACGCGTAGTTGTCACGCGGCCAGCCCTGCCCGTGGCACGGGGCCTTCTCGACGATGCCGATGACGAACAGCGCGGTCGTGACCAGGAACGCGACGGCGAGCGGTGTCCACCGGGAGACACCGATCCGCGCATGGCGACCGATCGGACCCCCGAGCCACGTGGTCGCCAAGCGGGCCAGCGGATCTTCCCGCGACGGGCTCCTGCTCACCACGCCTCCGTGAGTCCTACCTCGCACCGGCTGTCTGGGGTGCGGGACCACCAGCTCGAAGGGGCATGAACGAGTCGGTCCCGGTTCCGCCCCATCGTGCCCTATCGAGCCCCGGTTGTCGGTACCTGGAGAGGACTCATTTACCCGTCTGACCCGGAACTATTACCTCTCGGTAGGCGACCGTACGAAGATCACGCAGGCAGATCAGTCGTTTCGACCCCATGGCGGCCAGCCATCGTCCTCGGTCGGTGTGGGCTCCGGTGACTGGGTCGGCTCGGGCTCACCTGGCCCGGTGAAGGTCGGCTTGGGATCCGGGCCCGGATCCTCGCCAGGCCCCGGCGGGAGCGTCGCGGTCGGCTCTGGCTCCGCGGTCGGCGTCGGCGTCCAGGTCGGCTTCGGGTTGACGTCCTTGCCGACCTCGGCCGGCGGCGGGAACGGGGCCCTGGGCTGACCCTTCAACGCCGCCTTCATGAACGACGTCCAGATCCGCGCCGGATAGCCGCCGCCGAAGAACGTGCCCTGGCCGCCTACGTTGTCCAGGGACTCCTTCTTGCCGTCGCCGTCGGCGTCCTTGTAGAACGCGACGGCGGTCGACAGCTGTGGGGTGTAGCCGACGAACCAGGCGGTCTCGTCCTCGTGTGTACCGGTCTTGCCGGCGGCCGGCCGGCCGATCGCCTTGGCCTCGTTCTCACCGGTTCCGTTCTGGATGACGTCCTGTAGTGCGTAGTTGATGTCGCTTACGACGTCACTGTCGAACGCACGGTCCAGTCCGATCGGCGCTTCGTATTCGACCTCGCCGCTGCGTTTGGCGACCTGCTGGACGACGTGCCATTTCGTGTGCTGCCCACCGGCGGCGAACGTGGCATAGGCGTTGGCCATGTCCGTCGGCGACACCGAGGCGAACCCGAGAGCGACCTTGGCGTGCTTGTCCAGACCTTTGGTGTCTTCGGGAACGCCCGCCCGGATGGCCGCGTCGACGACCTTGCCGGCACCACCCGGCTTCAGCCCGTTGACGGTCAGATCGGCAAAGGCGGTGTTGATGGACTCGCGGGTCGCCGTCGTCAGGTCGACGTACTCGCCGTAGTCCTCGTCGAACTCGTTGTTGACCTCGTCGCCGTTCTCGAGCTCGAACGGCGAGTTTCCGGAGAACCTGCTCTCGAGTGAGATGTTGTTCTCGAGCGCTGCGGCCAGGGCGAACGCCTTGAACGTCGAACCAGGCTGCAGCTTCGCCTGCGTCGCGTCGTTGAACTGCCGCTTGAGATAGTCCGGCCCGCCGTACATCGCCACGACCTCGCCCGTGCCGGGGCGCACCGCCGCCGCTCCGGCGTGGACACCCTTGGCGCTCTTCTTCGGGAAGTTCTTCGTGAACGCCTGCTCCATCGCCCGTTGTGCCTTGGGGTCGAACGTGGTCGTGACCTTCAGGCCCCCGGAGTCGATGTCACGTTCGCTGTAGCCGAGCTTGGACAGCTCCTTGCGGACCTGCACGAGGAGGAAGCCGTTGGGCCCGTCATAGGTCTTGCTGTTGCTGGACGGGTTGATCTTGGGTAGCGGCCACGTGTTCGCCTGCTGGGAAGTGACCTTGGAGCCGAGCTGCGCCATCCCGGAGAGGACGTACCGGTAGCGGCCCTCGAGCCGAGGCTTGTTCGTCGGGTCGACCGACGGATCGTAGTTGTTCGGCGCCCGCAACATCGCGGCCAGCACCGCCGCCTCCTGCGGGGTGAGGTCCTGCACGTGCTTGCCGAAGTAGGCGTCGGAGGCGACTTCGATGCCCCAGGCTCCTCGGCCGAAGAAGCTGGTGTTGAGGTAGTTCTGCAGGATCTGCTGCTTCGACTGCGTGCGTTCGATCTTCAGCGTGATGAAGAGCTCTTTGAACTTCCGCTTCCAGGTCTGTTCCTGGGTGAGGTAGTAGTTCTTGACGTACTGCTGGCTGATCGTCGACCCGCCCTGCGTCGACTGGCCGCGGGCCTGGTTCCACACGGCACGGGCGATGCCGGTCGGGGAGATCCCGCTGTCGGTCCAGAAGGTCCGGTTCTCGGCGGCGATGATGGCGTCCTGGACGTGCTGCGGCACCTGGTCGAGCGGAACCGAGATCCGGTCCTGATCCTCCAACTGGAACGACCCCATCACGCTCTTGCCGTCCTTGTAGTACAGCGTGGTGGTATTGGCCGTCGCCAACTCGTTGGGGTTGGGTGGCTCGGTGCGCGCGTAGATGATGACGAACGCCACGACCGCCGCGAGCAGGCCGAGACCGGACGTCAGCAGCAGCCCGATCAGGATCTGGCGACCACGCCGGCGACGCCGCACCCGGCCGTGCGACCGGCCACCACCTGCGCCTCCTCGACGGTGCCCCTGCGGTGCACCAGGTCGGCCACCACCCGCACGACCACCGTTCGCGCGTCCTCCGCGGCGACCGTCGCCCGCACGGCCGGAGTAGCCGTCGTCCAACACGTCGACCAGACCGAGGGATCGCCGCTCGGTCGGGCGGTCGTCGGGCATCCCGCTGAAGCGGTCGGCACGCTGTCCGACGTAGCCGTCCTCGCGCGCGGCGATGGAGGTGTGGCCACGACGACTTCCGTAGCCGTCGGTGTGCCGGCCACCGTTACCGGTGTACACACCGTTTCCGGAGTTCGCACCGCCGCCGGTGTACGCACGGCCGTCGCGCCGAGCGTCGTCATACGAACTGCCGCCGGTACGCCGACCGGCGGCAGGTGTGGCTCCGCGATAGTCGTCACGGCCGCCACGGGAACGGATCCGCGTCACAGTGTCGTCCCTCTAGGGTTGGCCGGCAGCGACTGGCGCTACCGACGGGTACGGCAAAGTGTCCGGTCTACGAGTATTCGTCCTCCACCGTGCGCTGTCGACGGGGGGGTCGCCGCGGCACACCATCGCCGAGGACGTAGGAGGTGGTGAGGTGATTCCACCCGCAGCCCTGGCACACCTCGACGACGTACACGCGAAACTCCCCGTGCTCGCGCGCCATCGCCTCGAGTTCGGCGGTCTGGCGAATTCGGCCGGAGTACTGCCCGAGCTCGTCACCGAACACATAGGTGACGTTCGTGAGCTTCTCCTTGCGGCAGACCGGACAGGTCCGGTCTGTTGGTTCCCCGTGAAACTTCGCCGCCCGTAGGAGATACGGGTCGGCGTCGCAGACGTCCTCCATCACGGTCGCGCGGCCACCGAACAGCGCGAGCAGCGTGGCTTTGCGCTGCAGGCTGTAATCGACGACCGACCGTTGGGACCACATGGCATCGAGGGTACGGCCTCATGCCAGCGGGTTGAAGGTCGCGCCCGATGCGCGGTTCGTACGCCGATGGGGGTGTTGCGCCGGACCGGCTCGCTGACCTATCGTGCACGCCTATCGCGTCGATGTATCGATGCGATATATCGGAGCTGGTATCCGACCACGAGCGACGAGGCTCGTCCGGTGCTGGGCGGCGTCGCCTGTCTGAGGCCGCACCGCGGTCGACGCCGGCATGGCACGGACCCCGCGCGACTCCGGTGTCGCCGGGCCCCCGGAACGAACCCCCGGAACGGATGAGAAGGCGTGGCACGACGAAGCGGCGTACTCGAGATGGCTGTGCTCGGGCTGCTGAACGAAACCCCGATGCACGGGTATGAGATCAGGAAGCGGCTCAACGCCCAGTTCGGGTGGGGCAGGGCGCTCTCCTACGGCTCGCTCTACCCGTGCCTCAAGGCGATGCTCCGGCAGGGCTGGATCTCCGAGGACACGTCGGACACGACCACAACTGGACGGCGCCGCGCGAAGATCGTCTACCAGCTCACCGACAGCGGTGAGGACCGGTTCGCCGAACTCCTGGCAGAGGGTGGCCCTTCGACCTGGGAGGACGACAACTTCGGCGTCCACTTCGCCTTCTTCGCCCGTACGGACATCAGCGTGCGCCTGCGGATCCTCGAAGGGCGGCGGCGCCGCCTGGAGGAACGGCTGGACCGGGTCCGCACCCAGCTCGAACGCACCCAGGAACGGGTCGACTTCTATGCCGTCGAACTCCACCGCCACGACCTGGAGTCCGTCGAACGGGAAGTGAGCTGGCTCAGCAGCATGATCGCGTCGGAGCAGCGGGAACGCGGACAGCCGGCGAACTGAACCGCGTCGACGTTCGCGCGCGAGATGACTTGGGAGACACGCCCTAGCGGTGCACAAATGACAACGGTGCGCTTCACCTTCAGGGGTGCATCGACACTGCGGTGCTTAAGACAAGGGAGATGACCTTGAGGGATTCGCAGTCGATCCGGGTTGCCCTCGTAGGTGTCGGCAACTGCGCGACCTCACTGATCCAAGGCGTCCAGTACTACCGGGACGCCGACCCGGGCCAGCAGGTGCCGGGCCTCATGCACGTGGAGTTCGGCCCGTATCACGTCCGGGATGTCCAGTTCGTCGCCGCTTTCGACGTCGACGCCAAGAAGGTCGGCCAGGACATCGCCGACGCCATAGGTGCGAGCGAGAACAACACGATCAAGATCTGTGACGTCCCCCCGACCGGAGTGACGGTTCAGCGCGGGCCGACATTCGACGGACTCGGGAAGTACTACCGCGAGACCATCACCGAATCGGACCAGGATCCCGTCGATGTCGTGCAGACGTTGAAGGACACCGGGACCGATGTGCTCGTTTCGTACCTTCCGGTGGGTTCTGAGCAGGCCGACCGGTTCTATGCGCAATGTGCGCTTGACGCGGGTGTCGCTTTCGTCAACGCCCTGCCGGTCTTCATCGCGACCGATCCCGCATGGGCGAAGAAGTTCACCGACGCGGGGTTGCCGATCGTGGGCGACGACATCAAGAGTCAGGTCGGCGCCACCATCACGCATCGCGTGCTGTCGAAGCTTTTCGAGGACCGTGGCGTCGTCGTCGACCGGACGTACCAGCTCAACTTCGGCGGCAACATGGACTTCATGAACATGCTCGAACGCGATCGGCTCGAGTCGAAGAAGATCTCGAAGACCCAGTCGGTGACGTCGCAGATCCCGCGCGAGTTGGAAAAGCGCAACGTGCACGTGGGTCCGAGTGATCACGTGCCGTGGCTCGACGACCGCAAATGGGCGTACGTACGACTGGAAGGGCGTGCGTTCGGTGATGTGCCGCTCAGCCTGGAATACAAGCTGGAGGTCTGGGACTCGCCCAACTCCGCCGGCATCATCATCGACGCGATCCGGGCCGCGAAGATCGCGAAGGACCGCGGCATCGGCGGCCCGATCCTCTCGGCGTCGGCGTACTTCATGAAGAGCCCGCCCGTGCAGTATTCCGACGACGAGGCGCGGAATCTGGTGGAGAAGTTCATCCGCGGCGAGGTCGAGCGCTGAACCTTCCACCCTCACCCCACTACAGAAGCGCTGAGCTTCTTCTCCTCCACCCCGGGCAGCCGGTTCGTCTGGCCCCGGGGTGGAGGCTTTGCGAACTAGCCTTGGGAAGTGCAGTTCGTGACCGACCTCAGGGTGCTTCTGGGGTACCGGGATTTCCGCCGGCTCTTCGCGGTCCGTCTTGCCTCGCAGTTCTCCGACGGGATATTTCAGGTCGCACTCGCGTCGTATGTTCTCTTTTCTCCGGAAAGGCAACCGACGGCGACCGCCATCGCGGCCGGGTTCGCGGCGCTGCTGCTGCCCTTCTCCTTACTGGGGCCGTTCTGCGGGGTGCTTCTCGACCGCTGGTCGAGGCGGCAGGTGCTCTTGGCGTCCAACCTCATCCGGGCGGTCCTGGCGGCCGGGATCGCAGTGCTTGTGTCCGGCAACGGTGACGGTCCCGGTTTCTACCTGCTGGTCCTTGCCTGCCTGTCGGTCAACCGGTTCCTGCTGACGGCCCTGTCGGCGGCACTTCCGCATGTCGTACCGCTCGATCGTCTCGTCATGGCCAACGCCGTCTCCCCGACCTGCGGCACCCTTGCCTACCTCGTGGGGATCGGGGTCGGCTCAGGCGTCGCGACGCTCAGCGGGGACATGGTCTCAGCGGGCCCTGAGACGGTGGTGCTCAGCGCCGCCTCGATCGGTTTTCTGGCCGCCGGGCTGCTGGCGCTGCGCATGTCTCGACGGCTGCTCGGGCCGGACCTCGACACGGCGCGGCGGGCGGTACGAGAGGCGGTCGGGCACGTCCTGCAGGGCTTCGTCGACGGCACCCGGCACGTGTGGTCGAGGAGGTCGGCCGTCTACGGGTTGGCGGCGATCGGCGTCCAGCGGTTCGTCTACAGCGTCTCCGCGGTGGCGATGCTGCTGCTCTACCGCAACTACTTCTCGCCCGCGAACGCCTCAGCTGGACTCGCTGGCGTCGCCACCGCCGTTCTCGCCAGCGGGCTGGGTTACGGCACGGCCGCGCTGCTGACGCCGATCGTCGTACGCCGGATAAGGAAGGAGACTTGGATGGTCGCGCTCTTCGGTGCGGCGGCGGTGAGCATCGTCCTGCCGGGCGCGTTCTACACCCGGGTCAGCATGCTGGCGACGGCCTACGTCCTCGGGGTCGCGGCGCAGGGCATCAAGATCTGCGTCGACACGCTCGTACAGGAGACGATCGACGACGTCTACCGGGGGCGCGTCTTCGCGCTCTACGACGTGCTGTTCAACGTGGTCTTCGTCGCGGCGGCGGCGTTCGCGGCGGTCACGCTGCCCCCGACCGGCAAGTCGTACGCGATCCTCATCGGCTCGGCGGCGGTCTACGCGGCGGCCGCGGTGGGTTACGCCCGTGTGACCGGAGTCTGGACCCGCCCACGGGACGACGCGTACGCGGAGACCCGGCGTTCCCTCCCCTGACCCGGCGGGCCGGCGGGGAATGACCACGCTGAGCAGGTCTGTGGACATTTCCGAGGCGTCCATGCCTGTTCCAGGTGCCACAGGCATGCTCAGCGTGGTCATTCGCCGTCCGACCGCCGTCCGACGGCCGCCGGGCCGTCCCGCCTTGCGCCGGTCCTGTGCCGAGCTGTCATTCGCACGCAGCTCAGCCGGTGGTCCGCCGGCAGTCCTGGGTCACCCCATCTAGCCGGAGGACTCGGGTTGGTCCTTCCACCAGCGCAGGAGCTCCGCCCGGACGGCCTCGGGGTCCTGCGGTCCCTGGTCGAGGCGGACCTCCAGCAGGTGCCGCCACGCCCGCCCCACGATCGGCCCCGGCCCGACGCCCAGCAGCTCCATGATCGCGTTCCCGTCGAGGTCCGGCCGGATCCGGTTGATCTCCTCCTCCTCGGCCAGCCGGGAGATGCGGTCCTCCAACTGGTCGTAGGTGCGCTGGAGTGCGGCCGCCTTGCGCTTGTTCCGGGTGGTGCAGTCGGCCCGGGTGAGCACGTGCAGCCGGTCGAGGAGCGGGCCGGCGTCGCGGACGTAGCGTCGTACGGCCGAGTCGGTCCACTCTCCACCGCCGTAACCGTGGAAACGCAGGTGCAACTCCACCAGCCGCGCCACGTCGTGGATCTGCTCGCCGGAGAACCGAAGCGCCCGCATCCGCTTCGCGGTCATCTTCGCCCCGACCACCTCGTGGTGGTGGAATGTCACCCGACCGCCGCCCTCGAACCGCCGCGTCGCCGGTTTGCCGATGTCGTGCATCAGCGCGGCGAAGCGGGTCACGAAGTCCGCGGCGCCGTCCGTGCGCACCCGCTGCTCCTGCGCGATCGCCTGTTCCAGGACGGTGAGGCTGTGCTCGTAGACGTCCTTGTGTCGGTGGTGTTCGTCGACCTCGAGCCGCAGCGCCGGCAGCTCTGGCAGTACCTGATCGGCCAGACCCGTGCTCACCAGCAGCTCCAGGCCCGCCCGCGGATGCGCACCGCAGACCAGCTTGACCAGCTCGTCGCGGACGCGTTCGGCCGACACGATCGAGATCCTCTCGGCCATCGCCCGAATCGCCTCGACCACCTCCGGCGCCACGGCGAAGCCGAGCTGGCTGGCGAAGCGCGCCGCCCGCAGCATCCGCAACGGGTCGTCGGTGAACGACGCCTCCGGCGTACCGGGAGTACGCAGGACACCCGCCACGAGATCGGTCACACCGCCGTACGGATCGACGAAGACCCGCTCCGGCCGGGTGACGGGCAGCGTGACGGCCAGGGCGTTGACCGTGAAGTCGCGCCGGCCGAGGTCACCGTCGAGCGTGTCGCCGTAGGTCACCGTCGGCTTACGGCTCTCCGGGTCGTAGGACTCGGCACGGAACGTCGTGATCTCGATCGTCCACTCGCCCTTGCGCGCGCCGATCGTGCCGAAGTCGCGGCCGATGTCCCATGTGGCGTCGGCCCACCCGGTCAGCAGGCGTTCGATCTCGTCGGGTCGTGCCCGGGTGGTGAAGTCGAGATCGTGGCCGAGCCGCCCGAGCAGGGCGTCACGCACCGACCCGCCGACCAGGGCGAGCGGCACGCCCGCGGACTGGAACCGCGCGCCCAGCTCGTCGATCACGGGTGCGATCCGCAACAGTTCGCGTACGCCTCGGCGCTGGGCCTCGCTCAGCCGGTCGCTCGACACGGGAGGCAAGCGTACGGCGTGGCCCCAGCCCGTCCGGCCGTCACCCGCCCTCCCGCCATCCCCGGGACCGCCGATGCCTCTCAGCGGCGACCATTAGCATCGAGGGGTGTTGCCGTGTCGGAGGTTGCTGTGCGCGCTGCTGACCGTGCTGGCCAGCCTCGTCAGCGTGCTCGCGGCCGCGACCCCGGCCACGGCCGACGGGGAGCCTCGACTCCGCGTAACCGTCGACTCACAGACCCCCTATGCCACGTCCGCCACCAAGGAGATCCGGGTCTCCGGGCGGGTCACCAACACCGGTGACGTCCCGCTGTCGACCGTCAACGCGATGCTGTGGCTCGATGAGACTCCTCTCACCACCCGTGATCAGCTCGCGACGGCGGCGGCCGAACGTCCCGGCGAACGCCTCGGCGTACGCCTGGACGAGCCGTGGGAGCTCGTCGACGAGGTGGCGACGACGCTGCCACCGCGGGCGACGAGAAAGTTCGAGGTCGCCGTCCCCACTGACGAGCTGCAGCTCGACGAGTCCGGCGTTTATGTCGTCGGCGTCGACATCCGGGCGCTCCCACCGGACACCTCCGAGCGGGAGACCTGGCGGGCCCGGTCGTTCCTTCCGTTCATCGAGAAGGGCACCACGATGACGCCGGTGGAGGTGTCGTTCCTGCTGCCGATCAACGGCCGCCCCGGCCTGGTCGCCGGTGAGGAGATCAGCACGCCACCCCGGACGAGTCCTTCACGGAGTACCACCACACCGGACGGCCTGCCGAACCTCAAGGAGTTCGGACCGAACGGCCGGTTGAGCCGCCTTCTCGAGCTCGGTTCGGCCCATGACCTGACCTTCGTCGTCGACCCGGCGCTCCTGGCCGAGGCCGAACGCATGGCCGACGGTTACACGACCTCCAACGGCAGGGAGGTCAAAGCCAGTGAGACCGCCGACATCCGCCGGTGGCTCAACCGCGCCCGTGGAGTGCTGGACGCCGGTCACACTCTGATGCTGCCGTACGCGGATCCCGACCTGCCCGCACTCGAGCGTCACCGGTTCACCGAACGTTCCGGCCAGGCGGTCAACGCGGCCAAGCAGGCGGTCAAGGACTATCGCGCGAGCGGCACCCTCGCCTGGCCGGGCGACGGTTACGCCGATGCCGGCACACTGGAGATGATCGCCGCGAGTGGGGCCAAGACCGTGCTGCTGTCGAAGCACGCGATGCCGGACCTGCCGCGCGACGGATCGAGCCCGGTGGCGTCCCTCGCGACCCCGGAGGGCGCACTCACCGCCCTGGTGGTCGACCCGGCCCTCACAGCCGGTGGTGGTCCGGCGGTCAAGTCCTCGGTGGTCAACGTCCAGCAACGGTTCCTCAGCGAGACCGCGCTCCTTGCCATGCAGGAGGTCGACCCTGACGCCGTAGCCGCGGGGAGTGCCGCCTCCTCGGGACCCGCCGGGCCGCCTGGCACCGGCGCCGCCCCCGCGGCTCCCGGGAGTCCTCAGGACCCGCAGCGCCGCGTCGTCGCGGTGTTCCCCCGCGGGTGGAACCCCGGCGCGGCCGGTTCCCACCTGTTCTCGACCGTCGACTCCACGTCCTGGCTCCGCCCGGTATCGGCGGCGGCGTTGCTGTCCCAGCCGCCGACGGCGTACGGCGGTCCGCTCGCCAGGTCTGGCGCCGACGAACGTGCCGAGCTGAGTCCTTCCGTCCTCAGCCAGCTCCGGGAGCTCGATGC